>JBBAFX010000132.1:0-6636 GCA_041655195.1 Trueperaceae bacterium | reverse complement strand
CGTTTTACTCATAACAGTAGTCGTGATCGAGCTCTACTCGGGGGAACCCGGGGGTTACCAACGGTAGTGGGCATAGGCGCGGTTGGCTTCCGCCATGCGCTCGACGTCCTCCTTCTTCTTGACGGCACCACCGCGACCGGCGGCGGCGTCGAGGAGTTCTCCGGCTACGCGCTCAACGGCGGTGCGCTCGGGGCGCGCGTCGCAAGCGGCTACGAGCCAGCGCAGGCTGAGCGACTGGGCGCGGCGGGGGATGACTTCAACGGGCACCTGGTAGGTGGAGCCACCCACGCGGCGGCTGCGCACTTCGATGCGCGGCTTGATGTTGTCCAGAGCCTGACGGAACACCTTGAGGGGTTCCTGGCCACTGCGCTCCTGGATCAGGCGGCAAGCGCCATAGAAGATCCGGCTGGAGGCGTTCTTCTTGCCGTCGCGCATCAGTTTGTTGATGAGCGCGGTCACGGTGGTATCGGAGTAGACCAGGTCGGGCTCTAGCCGACGGATCTCAGCGCGTCTTCTGCGTCCCATGTTTGCTTACTTCCCTTTCGGCTTCTTGGTGCCGTACTTGGAACGGCCCTTGTTGCGCTGTACGTAACGGCCGACACCGACGCCCTGGGCGTCGAGCGCACCGCGAACGATGTGGTAACGCACACCCGGGAGGTCCTTGACACGACCGCCGCGGATGAGCACCACCGAGTGCTCCTGCAGGTTGTGCTTCTCGCCCGGGATGTACGCGGTGACTTCCTGGCCGCCGGAGAGGCGGACACGAGCGATCTTGCGGAGAGCCGAGTTCGGCTTCTTAGGGGTCTGGGTCTTGACGGCGGTGCAGACCCCACGGCGCTGGGGCGAGCCCTTGAGCGCTGGCGTCTTGCTCTTCTTGGCTACCTTGTGGCGCCCCTTGCGGAGCAGCTGGTTCACGGTTGGCAGAACGATCACTCCCTCTTTCTGATCTCGCGCCCACTCTTGGCGCGGCTCTGGATGACTCAAGGCCACGAACGCGGGTAACGACTGATTGGCGGTCTGACGTCGTTCACGGCCGAATTGGCAGCACACGACAAACTTGCCCTGGACCCAGCGCTGCGGGCCGAGGGCGAATGAAACCTACCGAGTATAGCCAAAGACGCGGCGGTAGCGCAAGTACCTATACGACCAGGGGTCCGCCGCGCTGCGGGAGGTTCCGGGGCTCAGCATAGCGGCTACTGAACGCACCCACTTATGCCCCACCCCGGGCGGTGGCGCGAGTCAAGCGGTCGCGCACGGCTAGCCACTCGGCGCCTGCGGGGACCGCCTCTATCAGTATGCGGGTGGGTTCGCCAGCGTCTAGCTGGCGCAGGGCGGAGTACAGCCGTTGCGCGTACCGCACGGGGTCGCTGGGCAGCTGCAACCACTCACCAGCGAACCCCTGGGGCGCCGCCTGCAGCGCCAGAACCGCCACCCGCTGGCCGCCCGCATGTGCCGCCGCTATAAGCGCCGCCGGGGCCACCAACTCAGACGGCGCCCGCGCCGCGTAGTGGCTGGCCAGACTGCCGGACACCCTGGGCACGCCGGCGCGCTCCGGTGCGCTTAGGTCGCTCGGCAGGAGAACGCGCTGACCGGTGAACTCCTCGATAGCGGCCACGGGCACGCCGCCAGGCCGCAGGAGCCTGATCCCCTCACCCTTCTCTACGCCGCTCAGGTCGAGGATGGTGGACTCGAGACCCACCTCGCTGGGACCGCCGTCCAAGATCAGCAGGTCCTCCTCGAACTCGGCCGACACGTGCTCCGCGCGCGTGGGGCTTATGCGCCCGAAGCGGTTAGCTGAGGGCGCCGCCACGCCGTCGCCGAACGCCGTGAGGAGCGCGGCCGCCACCGGGTGCCGCGGCACCCGCAGCGCCACCGTTTCCTGCCCACCGGTAACAACGTCGGGCACGAGCGGGGACCGCTCGAGCACCAGTGTGAGGGGCCCGGGCCAGAAGCGGTGCGCTAGCGCGTGCGCCAGCTCGGAGGCTACGGCCCATTCCCCCAGCGCCGCTGGTCCAGGTAGGTGCACGATGAGGGGGTGGCCGCGCGGGCGGCCCTTGACCGCATAGATACGCTCGACCGCGGCCGCGTTGCGGGCCGCCGCTCCCAGGCCGTAAACCGTCTCGGTAGGGAAAGCCACCAGCTGCCCTGCTCGCAGGGCCGCAACGGCCTCAGCGATAGCTTGAGTGGTGGCTGGGAGAATACGCGCCATGGCTGGCGGAGCATAACCGGAAGGACGCGTGCTGTGGCGACGCGCCCAACTGACAGCTTCAGCGCTCCGCCGGTACTAGCAGCACTATCCGCAGGTCGTTGACGTTCGTGCCGGTGGGCCCGGTTACGAAAAGCCCTCCCATGCGCTGCAGGTACCCGTGCGAGTCGTGCTCCTCCAGAGCGCGCTCTACGTCACGCAGCTCGACCGCCGCCAGTTCGTCCGGTCCGAACAGGGCGCCGGCGGCGCCAGCCAGCGCGGCCGGTTCCGCTGCGGGCAGCTCAGGGTCCATCAGCTCAGGGCCGGCCAGCTCAGAGCCGGCCAGCTCAGGGCCGTTCAGCTCAGAGCCGTTCAACGCGGAGCCGTTCAACGCGGAGCCGCCGCCGTCTAGCCCGTCGGTGTCGGCGGCCAGGACGTACAGGTCGAAACCCGCGCCGCCCAAGCCGCTAGTGGGGTTAGCCGAAGCAGCGGCGCCGGAGGCACGTGCTAACGCCGCTACCAAGCCCAGAGCGTACTCACCGTTGGGGCCTCCCCTGCCCGTCCCCGCCCCGGCACACTCCTGACCGGCCGCCGTCAGCGTCACCGTCAGCTCGCCTCCGGACAACAGCGCGACCGGACCGGCGGCTGCGGCCTGCGCCTGGCCCTGCGTCTTCGCGTGCACCTCTGCCGGCGCCATCGCGTGTACCTGAGCGTGCAACTGAGCGTGCACCCACGTGGCGTGCTCTGCGCCCACCACGCGCGCTTCCCCTTCAAGGGTGGCGCCCAGATCGACCACGGTCACGCCGGCCCCCTCTAGCACCGCCTTGGCGGCGGCGACGCTGCTGCCGGGATCCGCCACCAGCACGTACCGCGCCCGCTGCAGGCGCTCGTCGCCCGGCTTGGGGCTCTCGGGGCGCAAGCCCGCCGCGCCGGCGCGCAGCTCCGTCAGAACGTCGGTCATGTGCGGAACGTGACGCTCCGCCACCGCCAGCGCGTCCTGGTACGTGGTGGGGTCGGGCACGGTCGGACCCGAAGCTATGGTGCTGGCGTCGTCGCCGGCCACGTCCGACACGGCCAGCGTCAGCACCTCGGCACCGTTGCCGGCCGCGAGCGCCGCCAGACGCCCGCCCTTCACTGCGGAGAGGTGCTTGCGGACGGTGTTGAGTTCAGCGATGGTGGCGCCGGACGCGAGCAGTGCACGGGTCAGAGCGGCCTTGCGCTCCAAGGTCACGCCAGCTGGCGCGGTGAGCAGCGCGGAACCTCCACCTGAAAGCAGCACCACCACGAGGTCGCCAGGGCCCGCGCCCGCCACCAGCTGCATGACCCGCCGGGTGGCGGCCAGACCGTGCTCGTCAGGAACAGGGTGAGCGCCGCGCAGCACGCTCACCTCCCGCGCCCGCCCCACCGCCACGACGGGCTGTGTACCGGGCGGTAGGTGCGGCGCCACCACCACGCCCTCTAAGCGCACGTGCGGGTGCTGCCGCTGCAGGTGCGCCACAGCAGCGCGCGCCATAGGTTCGGCTGCCTTGCCTGCGCCGACCACTATCACCCTGCCCCAGCGCCCGCCAGCCAGGTCGAGCGGCAGGTGGGGCGGTAGCACCACGGCCGGGTCGGCGGCGGCCAC
Source organism: Trueperaceae bacterium (assembly GCA_041655195.1). Classification (GTDB taxonomy): domain Bacteria; phylum Deinococcota; class Deinococci; order Deinococcales; family Trueperaceae; genus JAAYYF01. The sequence goes on along the minus strand of JBBAFX010000132.1, from coordinate 2,827 downwards.
CGCCGCCTGGAACGCGGCCTTCAGCGTGCGTCTCATGGTTCGTGTGCGGTCGACGCGGTCCATATCGGCGCTACGCCGGCGCGCCGCGTGCCCGTAGCCGCCCCCGGTTCCGCTGTCCGTTGGCGTCCTGGGCTTAGCCAGTAAGGGTCCAGTAACATACGTGAAGCTACAATAGCCACATGTTCGGAATGTTCCGGCGGCAGGATCCCCGGTTCCGCGAGGACGGCAACTTCCTACTGTGCCAAGTGCGCACGGATAGGAACGGCGAGGTGATCAAGGTGAGGCTCTCCAAGACCAGCGAGATGAGTCTGGAAGGTTCCGGTTACTTCGTGCGCAAGTCGCTCATCGGTCCGGAGACCAACGATCACGCCCTACTCGAGGTGCGCCTAACGCGCGCACATAAGGTCACCAACGCCACCGTCGACGGCGGTTCCCTATTGCCCGCTAAGGAGTGGCGCGCCTGATGGCGCCGACCATGGGGGTAGCGGGGGAGCAGCTCAAGGTCGAGGTCAAACCGGCCCCCGTTCAAGAACTCTCGTACGCTTTCTACCGGGTGGTGGGTCCCGCCAACCCGGCCATCAGCGCCGCCCTGCCGTGGCTGCGGCAGCTCGAGGCGGACCCACCCGAGTGGTTCACGGAAGCGCGCGAGCTGTTCGCCGGCGCGCACTGGACCCGTTACGAGCCGCTGCTCATGGCGTCCGCTCTGGGCTACGCGCTGGACGACTCACCTGAGCGCTTCCTCAACGACCTGCCGGGCCTGCCCCGCATCATGGTGCGCGACCTAGACACGCTCAACATCGGCGGTCATGACAAGCCACCACCGCCCACGAGCAGCGGGGGCAAGCTGCGCAAGCAGCTACTCGCCAACTTCGAACTGCTCGGCACCAGCTCGGTCGCCAACGCGCTTCACCGTACGCTCACAGGCTTGTGGTCGCACCTGGAACCCGACTGGATCCTGGAAGGGCGCGAGACGTCGCAGGACGCCACCAACACCCTGCTCGAGAAGGCCGGCGTGACCGGCGACCTGCTGCAGGGCCTGCCGCCGCACCACTTCGTGAGCCTCGAGAGCTCCGTAGCCGAGATAAAACTGCGGAGCGAGCACGTGCGCCTGGTGGTGGCGCCCCTCTATTTCGCCTCCATGGGCGGCTTCAAGTTCGAGATCGGCAAGGTGCTCTACCTGGGCTTCGGCGTTAGGTCCGAGCGGCTCTTCCACGAGCGCCGCCAGCACGTGCATGACCTGGCCGCCAACCTCAAGGCGTTCGCGGACCCCACCCGCCTCATGCTGCTGGTGCTAGTCAGCCGCCTGCGCCGCTTCCCCCTTACGGTGGGCGACCTCGCGCGCCAGCTGGGCGTCAGTCAACCCACCGCCAGTGGGCACCTGCGCCTGCTACGCGACCTGGAGCTCGTGGAGGTCGTCAAGCGCGGCAACCGCTCCTACTACCGGGTTCGGGAGGCGCGCATTGAGGCCATGCTCAAGGACCTGCAGGACGCGCTGGTGCTGGGTTACAGACCCAACGACGATTGAAGCGCAGCTACCGCTTACTGAGCGCTGGATAGGTCGGGCCTGAGCGAGCGCGCGCCCTTCAGGTAAACGTGACGCATCTGCGCCTGGCTCTTAGTGGTGTTCACCTGCATCATCACGCGGATGCACTTCTCGAGGCGTCCGGCCACCGGTATCTCCTGGAAGCAGAGGAGCGGCACGAGGGTCATGCCCAGCGCGCGGGCGCCCTCCGCCGGGAAGGTGGCGTGAAGGTCGGGCGTGGTGGTGAAGAAGATGGAGGCGATGACGTCGAAGTCGTCGATCTTGTTCACCGCGAGCATCTCCACCAGGAGTTCCCGCGTGGCGGTCAGGATCTCGTCCGCGTCGTCTTTGTCAACGGTCGTCGCGCCGCGTATGCCCCTCAACCAGTAGCCGTCTTGCATGGCGGGGAGTGTACCAGGAAGCGGTAGCGCACATATAAACGCGCGGCAGTCACGCTACCTTGACCTCATGACCACGAGAGCATCCAGCGAGGCGGCCTGGTTCGACCTGACCGCCGACCAGCGCGCCGTACTGGGCCCGCTACGCGATTACCTGCAGGCTGAGGTGGCGCACGGCGCCATAGCCAGGGACGAGTCCGGTGAGTTCCCGTTCGACATCGTGAAGGCGTTAGGCGCCATGGGCATCTTCGGCCTGCAGGTGCCGGAGCGTTACGGCGGCGCGGGTCTGGACACCATGACGAGCGCGCTAATCATCGAGGAGATCGCCGCGGTGGACGGTTCGCTCTGCCTCACGGTCGCCTCGCACAACTCGCTCTGCACGGGGCACGTGCTTAGGGCTGGCAACGAGGCGCAGAAGCAGGAGTGGCTCCCTAAGCTCGCCACCGCCGAGAGCCTCGGCGCGTGGGCGCTGACCGAACCCGGCGCCGGCTCGGACGCGGCCTCGCTGCAGACACGCGCGGAAGAGGTCGGCGACGGTTTCCAGATAACGGGCAACAAGCAGTTCATCACGCAGGGCACCGTGGGCGGCACGTACGTGGTGGTAGCCAGGACCGACAACGCGCTACCAGGCGAACGGCCCGCTAAGGGCATCAGCGCCTTCGTGCTGCCCGGCGACGCCCCCGGCCTGCAGCGCGGCAAGCCTGAGAAGAAGCTCGGCCTGCACTCGTCCGACACCACGCCCCTCACGTTCGAAGCCGTGCAGGTAGGGCGCGAGCAACTGCTCGGCACGCGCGGGCAGGCGTTCGACGACGTGACGGCGGTGCTGGCGGGTGGCCGCATAGGCATAGGCGCCATGGGCATTGGCCTCGGCCGCGCTGCCCTGGAGGTAGCGGCCCGCTACGCCAGC
>JBBAFX010000131.1:0-6706 GCA_041655195.1 Trueperaceae bacterium | reverse complement strand
GGGGGTGAGGTCGCCGCGCCCGTCGAGGCCGGTGACCCGCTCGCCCTGGCCCATGCGCTGCCGGAGGTAGTCGAGGGGCACCTCAGAGTAGAAGTAGCCGAGCTTGAAGGGCGCCAGGTCGTGCTGCGCGGCGATATCGCGGATCATCTGCACGTACAAGTCGACGCGGCTGTTGGTGCCGGTGTCGCCAGCGGAGCCGATGATCATGGGCACGCCCAGCTTGCGGGCGGCGAGGAGCATGTGCTCGAGGTCGTGGCGTTGCCACTGCTGGGGAGCGGTGGAGGTGTCGCTACCTAAGGGGCCGGGTCCGATGTCGTCGGAGCCCGAGTCGGCCAGGATGAAATCGGGGCGGGTGGCGACGCCGATCTCGAAGCTCTCCACCTTGAGGGGCGCGAACCCCAGGTGCCCGTTGGGGCACAGGAACCTCAGGGTCCGTCCGGAACTATCGCTCATCAACTGCTCCTCTCGCCTGCTGCCGAAGGCGCTGGCAGCGCTCCCGACATTTGTTGTTGCACAAACTGGAGTTTCACATCAGTTGTTGCACGAACCATAACAAAAGGCGTTCTGGCCGTCAACTTCGCCGTGCGCGTGGTTGTGCACGGCTGAGCATGGCTGTACCCCGACCCGCGGTGCTAGCATCTTCGCGTGCGCCTCGGTCGGTCCACCGGCCCCGCCCCCCCCTCACGTGCCAACGAACCCCGCCCAGATCACCGCTGCCCTCCTCGACCCCGCCCCGCTTGTGGCGGCGGCCATCTTCGTGCTCACACTGGTCCTCGTGATCTGGCGCCCAAGGGGCCTAGGCATAGGCTGGAGCGCCCTGATTGGCGCCGGCCTGGCCCTGCTCACGGGTGTAGTTCAACCCGCCAACGTGCCCGAGGTGTGGGGCATCGTCTGGAACGCCACCATCACGCTCATAGCCATCATCGTCACCAGCCTGATTCTGGACGAAGCCGGCTTCTTCGAGTGGGCGGCGCTGCACATGGCGCGCTTAGGTGGCGGTCACGGGCGGCGCCTGTTCGCGCTGCTGGTGCTCCTCGGCGCGGTGGTGTCAGGCCTCCTCGCCAACGACACCGCCGCACTGGTCATGACACCCATCGTCATGGCCATGCTGCTCCGCCTCGGCTTCGGTCCGGCCGCCACGCTGGCCTTCGTCATGGCGGCGGGCTTCATCTCCGACACCGCCAGCCTGCCGCTGGTGGTCTCCAACCTCGTGAACATCATCAGCGCGGACTACTTCGGGCTCGGCTTCGGCGAGTACGCGGGGGTCATGCTGCCCGTGAACCTGGTCTCCGTGCTAGCCAGCCTGGGCGTGCTGCTCCTCTACTTCCGGCGGAGCATCCCTGGCAGCTACGAACTGGCTGCGCTGCAGAAACCAGCCAGCGCCATCCGCGACCTACCCACGTTCAGGGCGGCGTGGCTCGTCCTCGGCTGGCTGCTGGTGGGCTTCTTCGGGCTCGAGCGCGTAGGCGTGCCGGTCAGCGCCGTGGCCGCGCTGGGAGCTGTGGCGCTCTACCTGGTGGCGGTGAGGGGCGGGCGGATAAACACGCGCAAGGTTCTGGCCGAAGCGCCCTGGCAGATCGTGTTGTTCTCGCTGGGCATGTACCTGGTCGTATACGGACTCCGCAACCAGGGCCTGACGGCGCTGCTGGGGCAGCTGCTCGATCAGTTCGCGGTGCACGGAGTGTGGGCAGCCACACTAGGCACCGGCGTGCTCACCGCCCTGCTCTCGTCGGTCATGAACAACCTGCCCACCGTGCTGATAGGGGCACTATCCATAGACGCCAGCAGCGCAACGGGAGCGGTGCGGGAGGCCATGATCTACGCCAACGTGGTGGGTAGCGACCTGGGCCCCAAGATCACGCCCATCGGCTCGTTAGCGACGCTCCTGTGGTTGCACGTGTTGGCACGCAAGGGGGTGCGCATCACGTGGGGCTACTACTTCAAGGTAGGGGTGGTGCTCACGCTGCCGGTGCTGCTGGTCACGCTGGCAGCGCTAGCGTGGCGGCTGAGCTTGGGTTAGCTCAGCCGCCACGGTCGTACTTGATAGCCTTGCCCTTAGGCGCTCAGGCTTACAGCTCGGGGTCGACGGCGGGGCGGAACTGCAGCGCCCAGTTGCGGCTCAGGCGCCGTACGGTGTTCAGCTCATCGGCGGCGTAGGGCTCGAAATCGGGGCCAAGCAGCGCGTTGTTGCCCCACTCCGTGAGCACGAAGTTGAGGACCGCGGCTAGCTCGTCGTTGTTGAGCGTGTAGCGGGGCGGCATGGAGCCATCGAAGGTCTCCCCTAACACGGTGATCTCGCCGCTCAGGCCGTACATGAGCACGTGCATGAGGTAGTCGCGACCACCCTCAGCGTTGTATACGTGCGGCACGTGATCAGCCAGGGCAGGGATGCGGCCTTCCTGGCCTTCGCCCACGGCTCCGTGGCAGCCGGCGCAACTGGCTTAGTAGATCGCCTGGGCGTCTATTACAACCTCGTCGGCCGCTTCCTGGCTTTGAGCGAAAGCGAACAGGAGGGGCACAACAGCCAGAAGTATGAGGACGTTACGAACTGATTTCAAACGGTATCACGCCTTTCCGTCCCGGCTCCACGTCGCTCGCCGCAACACCAGGGACTTAAGTCCCGAACCTAACACCGTTCTGTCAGCAATTCGTAATCGTTACGACAACGAGAATTATAGAAGTACGATAAACTGTCGCCTAGTTCACAGCCCGCCCTCTATAAGCTCGAGCGCCAGGGCCTCTCCCACGACGCGCTCCACCGTGAACTCGCCGTAGCCCTGCAAAGCGTCCTCTGGGTTATGGGTCACGTCGAAATCGGCCTGGTGCGTGAACAGACCGCTGAACGTGCCCACCACGCGGAGGGTGAGCTCGTCCACGACCTCCACGGACAGGATCATCACCTCGCCTTCCGTTAGGGCGTAGTAGTCGTCCCAGCTGGGCCCGTTGGGGTAGTAGCTGACCTCCACCTGGTCCGGGTCCGACACCTGCAGGGTGGCGGGGTCGAGTGGCACCTGCATGGTCACGCCGTGAGGCGCGGTGGCGTCCGGACCACCGAAGTGGAACGTGAGCGCCAGCCAGAGCGTGTCCGGCGTTATTGTCACGCCGCCCATGGAGAGCCCTTCGAAGAGCTTGTAGCTGGCCGTGTGCTGCTCCGTGCCCGCCACACGCTCGAGGATGGCGCGCTGCTGCGGATCCTCGACCCCTTCGGCGACGTCCTCGGGAACGTACGTGCCGTAGGAGTGCAGCTGGCGCTCCTGGCCATCGATGACGGTGGCGAGCTCGCCGGTCTGGAACCATTCGCCCTGGGCCAGCGTTACGGAGGAGAGAAGTACCGCGAGGACAACGCATAGGAGGAAGCGGGAACGTGACATCGGAACACCATAGCCCGATTCCCCGCCCTGCGCGCCGCCAGTCTCAGGCTATGAGGTGGAACTCCGTCTGCCGCCCGCCCAGGTAGGTGATGGTCTCGTCCCGGAAGGCCACGATCTGCTCCGTGGCCAGCTTGACCTGCTGGTCGTCCCATTCGGGGATCCGCGTTTCTATGAACATCTCGAACGAGAACATGGTGTTGGGAACCAGCGGTAGCTGCCCCACGCCAGGCACGCCGTCCTGCCGGTCGTAACGCCCGATGAATGGGCCAGCCCCGTGCCCGTGCGTGCCCACCGGATGCGAGTACACGCGGCCCTCGATGCCCTCTTCGCGCATGGCCGCCAACGTAGCTGCGAGGATCTGGTCGCCCGTACGGCCGGCCACCATCTGCGCGGCCAACAGGTCCTGCTGGCGGTTAGCCACCTGCAGCGCACGCCGCAAGCCGACCGGAGCCTCCACTTCGCCCGGCCTAAGGACGTAGGCGTTCTGCTGCGTGTCGGTAGCTAGCCCTAAGTAGTGCAGACCGTAATCGCAGTGCAACAAGTCGCCGGGCCTGATGACGAGGTCCGGGCTCGCACCTATGTCGCCTAGGTTCTGGCCACGGCGCTGCACCGACACGGTCGGGTGGAACCAGCAACTGAGCCCCACGTCTTGGGTGCGCTGCCGCAGCCACCAAGCCAAGTCGGCGGCGGTCGTCACGCCCGGGTGAGTCACGCGGCTGGAGAACGCCTCGGCGATGACGCCGTGCGCCATCTGGTTGATGCCGCTGGCGGCGTCCAGTTCTACCGGCAGGCGCCGCTCCAGCCAGCCCACGGCAACCTTCTCGGCGCCAACGCAGAGCCCCGCCAGGCCGTCACCCAGGGCGCTCATCAGCCAGCCGTGCTCGTGGTGGCTGAGACCGTCGCCGAACGCCAGGTCGGCGCTCACGTTCACGCCTATGCGCTTAGGGCTGCACTCGGCCACCACCCGCCGGAGGCATTCCTCCTGCGTTTCCTCCGCCTCCGCGGTCATGCTCTTGTTCCACATGGTGCGGTAGTGACTATCTATACCTATGCCCGCGTTGGCGATGGCCATAGCCCGGAACTCGCCGTCGGCGGGAGCGTGGAACACGAGTACCGTGCGGCGCCGCGCGGAGAGCATTGTGGCCGGCAGCAGGCTCATGAGCACCGGGTCCTCGTTGTATTCCCGCGCCACCACCAGCCAGACGTCTATGCCCTCTTCGCGCATGACCTCCGGCAGGATGGTAGCTAGCCGTTCGGTCAACCAACGGTCGCGAATAGCGGTCTGTTCACGTAGGGGCTTGATCTTGTGGCGCCAGTCCGAGGCAGCGGCGTGATGGGCAGGGAGCGTAGCGATGACGTTACTCACCCAGCGATGCTAACCCCCGCCTCAGCGCGTTTGGTAGCGGCGCTGCAGTTCCTTGACCTCGCTTGCTAGCTCGGGAACGGGTCCCGCCACCGGCACGTCTGGCGCTACGGCGTTCACGGGTAGAGGCAGTACTGGTCCGGGCGTCACGCCCCACTCAGCCATCCACTCGCTTAACTGTTGCGACGAGCTGGAGTAGACGATCCGCCCGAGCCCCACCCACGCGTGCGCGGCGGCACACATGGGGCAGTGCTCACCGGAGGTGTACACGGTGGCGTTGCGGCGCTCCTCCTGGCTCAGGTTCGCGGCCGCCCAGCGGGCGATAGCGAACTCTGGGTGCTGCGTTTGGTCGCCACCGGCTACATGGTTGTGGTCCTCGAAGAGCACCGTCCCCGCGCCGCTGACGAGCACGGAGCCGAAAGGGGCGTCGCCCGCTGCCAGCGCCTGACGGGCCAGGTCCACGCAACGCTTCAGGTGGTCTATGTCGGTGGGGCTGATCATGCTGGCATTATCGGCCATCGCCAGCAGTAGCCGCCTGGGCCCTGACCTGACGCTAACGCCGCCAGGGCATGACGCGCCGCTCGATCCACTGCAGTAACCAGGTGAGGCCTACGCCCAGCAGCATGACCACGAACAGCGACGCGTACATCTTGTCTATGGCCAGTACCTGCCAGTAGTAGAACACCAGGTAGCCCACACCCTGCTGCGCGCGGATGAACTCCACCGCCACGATGACGATGAGGGCGGAGCCGAGCGCTATGCGCAGGCCGGAGAAGATGATGGGCAGCGCGGCGGGCACGATGACGTGCCTGAGCATCTGCCAGCGGCCAGCGCCGAAGTTGCGGCCGGCCTCGAGGTACACGGGCTCAATGCCCCGCACCCCAGCCATGGTGTTGATGGCTATGAGGAAGAAGGCGGTGATGGCTATGACCGCCACCTTGGGCCCCTCGCCGAAGGGGTTGGCGAAGATAAGCATCATGAGCGGGAAGATAGCTATCTTGGGCAGCACGTAGATGGCCGACATGATGGGGTCGAGCATCTGCCTGATGGTCCTGTTGAGACCCATGGCCATGCCGACCAGCACGCCGGGCGCGGCGCCGATGACGAACCCCAAAGCAACCCGGAATAGGGTAGCCAGCACGTGGCTCTCGGTTATGAGCCCCCACGCCCCGCGCCAGCCCTGCTCGGGCAGCACGGAGGGGATGAGCCAGGGCCTACCCAGCAGGCTGGTCTTGTTGAAGCGGTCGAACGACACGATCAGGTCCCACAGGGCCGCGCCTATCCGGGTGGGCGGCGGGAACCAGCGGCCGTTCAGGTAGCCCCAGTTCACGAGTAGCTCCCACGCCACCAGCAAGAGAAGCGGGAAGCCTATGGCCAGCAGACGGTTGTAAAGCGGTTGCCGCTTAACGGGCACGCGCTTGCCGAAGCGGTCAGCGGCGTAAACGAACAGCCCGACCACGGCTAGGGTCAGTAGCCACACCAGCCAGGCGGGCAGGCTCACTGGTCGGCCATCGCTTTGCGGACCTCGTCCTCCAGCGCCTGCCATACGAGGCCGGTCATGGCCGCGAACTCGGGCGTGGCGGTGGTGGCAACGGTGCGGGGGCGCGGCAGATCGACCTCGAACTCGGTCTTGTTGGTGCCGGGGTGCGCGGTCATGATGACCACGCGGTCGGCCAACAGCACGGCCTCGTCAATGGAGTGGGTCACGTACACCACGGTCTTGCGGTGCTCTTCCCAGATGCGCATGAGTTCGCCCTGCAGCACGGTCTTGGTCTGGGCGTCCAGGGCGCCTAAGGGTTCGTCCATGAGCAGCACTTCTGGGTCGTTGGCCAGCGCGCGGGCTATGGCCACGCGCTGCTTCATGCCGCCCGAGAGCTGGGCGGGGTAGTAGTTCTCGAACTTGGCGAGGCCCACGCGTGCCAGCCACTGACGCGCCACCTCGTAACGCTCTTTCTTACCCACACCGCGCATC
>JBBAFX010000130.1:0-6910 GCA_041655195.1 Trueperaceae bacterium | reverse complement strand
ATCTTCGCGTTGGCGGTGGCCATCGGAGCCGCCGCCCTGACGTACTTCCTGAGCAAGCGCACCACACCCGAGTACGACGCCACCGCCACGGTGCTGGCCAGCAGGCCCAACGCCAACCTGCAGGGAAACTTCGGCGTCAACCTCGTCACCGCGCCGGCCATAGACGTGAGCGCCTACCAGGCCGCAGCCAAGAGCCACACCGTGCTGGTGGAGGCGCTGGCGCTGCTGGGCGTTAGCTCGCCCTCCGCCCAGACCGTTACCGACTTCGCCAAGCTCATAACGGTGCGGGTGGAGACCGCGTCGCAATCGAGCCTGTTACGCATCACCTTCCGCGACGCCGACCCGCGCGCAGCCGCAGCTGGCGCTAACGCCGTCTCGCAGGCGCTGCTCGCCTGGGAGGAGAAGCGCGCCACGCAGAACCTGCAGGTCATCGTCGACACGCTCGAGTCGCAGATCGCCGCCCTCGACCTGGAGATCGGTCGGGCGCAACTCAGCCCCGGTGGGCCGGGCGACACGGTGGAGGGTCTCCAGAGCCTCCGCGCCGACCGCGCGCTGCAGCTCAACTCCGCGCGGGCGCTCATAACCTCAGCTGTGGGGCTGCTCGAGGTCCTCGAGCCCGCCATCCCGCCCACGGTGGCGTCCAGCCCGCGGCCGCTTCGCAACGCGGCGCTGGCGTTCGTGCTGGGCCTGTTCCTCGTGTACGGCCTGGTGCTCCTGCGCGACGCGCTCGATACCCGCTTCCGCAACGGCGAGGACGTGCTGCGCACCACCGATCTGCCGGTCCTCAGCGAGTTCCCGCGCTTGGCCAGCGGCGCCATCCACCTGCCCAGGGAGGCGACCGGTTACCTGCGCACGAACGTACTTTTCTCCACCGCCTCCGACCACCCGAAGATCCTCCAGGTCACGAGCGCAGGGCCGAACGAGGGCAAGAGCTCCGTGGCGCTTGGCCTGGCCGAGAGCCTGGCGCGCAACGACTACCGCACGCCGCTCATAGACGCCGACCTGCGCAAGCCGCTCCTGCACAAGCGCCTGAACCTGAACCCCTCGCCGGAGCTGGAGGAGCGCACGCTCCCCGCGCACCTGGTGAACATCAAGACGCGGCGCCAGCCCGTCATGGTGAACGTGGGCGACGTGACCTTCGACTTCATCCCCACCTTCAGCGCGGTAGCGGACCCGGCCGAGCTGCTCTCGCGCTCGTTCGCCACCCTTATAAGGTCGCTGAGCGAGGATTACGACGCCATCATCATCGACACGCCGCCTATTTTGCCCGTGGCGGACGGCCTCACCATCGGGCCCCACACCACCGGGGTCGTCTTCGCGGTGAGCCTGCCCGACACCGACAGGCGCTCCGTGGTGGCCGCGCTGGACCTGCTTGAGAGGATCGGCGTGCGCCTGCTCGGCACGGTGCTCACGAACGTCGAGTCCGGTCGGGGTGCCAGCGGCGATCACGGGTACGGATACGGGTACGGATACGGCTACGGACCCAAGCAGGATGCGCCGAGAGTCGGCGGGTCAGCCCGCGCAGCTGCGCGCCGCGCGCGGGGCGCAGCCAAAGCCGAAGCTTAAGGCGGGTTGCGCGCGGCCGTGTAGCAGATCCGCGCGACCGGACTACTCACCCGTCCACCCACCGCGCCCGGATCTCGGTACTGCTCACGTCGCGCCTGAACTCCCTTTCGGGCAACTCCTCGAACAACCCCTCGCAGCCGGCGGGCAAGCTCAGGTGCCGCAAGGTCTTGTAGCCCTCCTCGGCGTCGAGCCGGCCGGCCACCAGGAAACGGCAGCCGTACGAACCGACCTGCGCCAGCGCCTCGTCGCGCTGCGCGGGGCCGCCGTAGAAGCGCGGCTCCAGGATCCTCTCCGCGGTGTCGAGGCCCACGGCGAAGACGCTGCCGGGGAAGAGTTGCGCCTTCTGTACGAACAGGGGCGCCCGCGTCAGGGCTATCTGGCCGCGGCCGGCGAACTGGTGAGCGCGGCGCCTGGCCTCCAGCAAACCGATGGGGTCCTTGTCGGCGTTCACGAGCGGCAACTCGAACAGCGCTGGCAGGCCCACGTGAGCAGCCGCCGCTTCGGCAAGCTCCAGGTGCCCGTGGTGCAGCGGGTTGAAGGCGCCGGAGAGCACCACGTGCCTCTCCGCTGCCGGCCTGGCCACCAGGCTGCCGTTGCTGCGCATGACGACCAGGTCGCGCCGCTCAGCCTCGAGCCCGGCGAGCAGGTCACTGGCCATGAAGGTGGTGTCCACGTGTTCGCCGGCCACCAGGGGCAGCTCCGGCCGGGCCAGCACCCCGCAGGCGTCGGCGGCGGCGCGCAGGAGCAGGAGGCTCACGATCTCCTCCTCGCCCAGGCGGTCGCGGGCGTCCTTCTCGAGGGTCAGGTGGTACGTGACGGTGCCGAAAGCGTCGACAACGGCGGCTGCCACGCGGTGCTCACCTCTTTTGGCGCGGTCGGTGGCGATGGTGGCCGTGCTGGCCAAGCCGAAGACAGCGTCGCCGCGGCTGGCGTACTCCGTGGCCAGGGCGCGCGAACGGCGGGCCATGGCCCGCGCCACGCGCCTAGACGTGAAGCGCGCCGGCATGAAACCCACGAGTTCCTGCATGCTGGCGGGCGTGTAGATGTCGAGCGCGGCGAGGATAGTGCGGCTAGAGCCGCCAACGCTGTGCAACCACGCCAGCGCCTGCGCGCCCGCGCCCGCGAACGCCATGACCATCTTGTGCGGCGTGGCGTGGATGGCCGTAGCCAGCTCCGTGGGCGTAACGGGCCGCTGTGTCGGGTCGAGACCGTTGACGTCGCCGTCAGGTGTCATGCCGCCCCCATGCCTAAGGTTGAGGTTAGCGGGACGCGCCGCGCCACGAACGTGCTCATCCGCAACATCATGGCACGGCGCCCGCAGGTTCCGAGGCTACCTAGGTAGCGCTCAGGAACAGGTGTTCAGCCGTTCGGTGTGTGACCCCGCGCGGTGCATGGCGCCCGCGAAGGCCCGTAGAGCAGTACCGCCGGTTAGCCCGCTGGGGTGAACCTCAGCACCTCGGCACCACCGAACAGGTAGAGATCACCGTCGATCAGTTCGTAGCCGGTAACGCCGTCAAGGGCTGCCATGAAGCGGTGCTCCTGCTGCATGAGCGCTTCCTCGCAGGCCATGAGGGTGGCGCCGGCGGGGCCGAGGAGCAGCTGGCCCTCCGCCAGGATGGTGGCGCTAGCGAAGAACGAGTTGCAGCCGTTATGGCCGTTGATCATGCCCTCGCCGAAGCTCAGGGTGGGCGCGGCGCCCGCGATGGGCGGCGCCTGGCCGGTACCCCAGGAGGCCAGCACCCAGTCGGTCTTGGTGAGGGGCAGAGAGCCGTCGATGACCTTCACCTCCACCTGCTCGGCTTCGCCCATGAGCGCGCCGTCCAGGTCCACGTCAGCCACGTACACGTAGTGAGTGGCCGGGCCGACGCCGGGGAACTTCTCGATGGTGCCGAACACCACGGAGCGTTGCCCCTCGTTCACGCACTCGTAGGTAACCGGCCGGTCGTCGCCAGGGATGGCCGAGGCCGGCGCGAACGTGCAGGTCGCGCCGTTATCCAGCACCAGCAGTTGCACGCGGAAGAGGGCCAGGCGTGAGAGGCCCGCGGTGTGGTCGCTGGCGCTGGTGCCGCCGCTGAGGTCCACAACCTCCAGACTGACCTGGCCCGCGCTCTCGAGCACGCCGCCTACCAGGCCGCGCGGTGTGCCGTCGCCGCAGTAGTGGTCGAGCGGTGCGCCGGCCACGTCGTCGCGTTCGGCTTCGGGCAGCGGCAGGCAGCGGGTGCCGTCGGGCAGCACGATCTGGGTGCCCGCCGGTACTTCTGTGGCCACTATGCCGGTCTGGTCGTCCTGAGCCAGGGCGGCGCCGCCGATCAGCAGCGCCATTAGCAGCGCTGCCAGCGCCCCGAAGTGCCTAGCGTGGCGTGAACGGGTCCTACGGTGGGTGGGCAATGTACGCATGTTGTTCTCCTCCAACTCCTGCGGAAGTTGCCTTCAAGCGCTCAAGTGGTGCTGTGTACGGTGACGGGCGTCTCTTTCTACCCATACAGACTTTAGAACTAGCCGGGTGAGCCGCATGAAGCAGCGCGCACCGCACCTGAAGGCATCGTTCATGTACGGCTGGATCGCGTGCGGTAACGTACCGGGAGTAGCGTTAGCGCGAACTTGGGCCGGGGGGCGAGCGGAGCTGTCGCTAACACCGCCGTGCCGGACTCGCGGGAACGCCTCCGCCAGACCCGTTCGGAAAGGACATCGCCGTGGCCTCCATCCCAACCCTCCCAGGCATCGAATCCCGCCGCGTCGGCACCCCCCGTCTGACCATCCACACCCTGTTCTCGGGCCCACAAGATGGCGTGCCGGTACTGTTCGTGCACGGCAACGCCTCCTCCAGCACCTTCTGGGAGGAGACCATGCTGGCGCTGCCAGACGGTTTCCGAGCCGTAGCGCCCGACCTGCGCGGGTACGGCGACACCGACGACGTGCTGGTGGACGCCACCCGCGGCGTGAACGACTGGGTCGACGATCTCCTCGCCCTGAAAGCTGAACTGGGCATCGAGCGCTACCACGCCGTCGGGCACTCGCTCGGCGGTTCCGTGCTGTGGGGGCTGCTCGCAGCCGATGGCGCCAACATCCTCAGCGCCACCGTGGTGGCGCCCGGTTCGCCTTACGGTTTCGGAGGCACGCGCGGCGAGAACGGCATCCCTTGCTTCGCCGACTACGCGGGCTCAGGCGGCGGCTCCGTGAACCCCGACTTCGCCGCTCGCATGGCGGCGGGCGACCGGGGCGGCGATGAGGCCAACTCGCCCCGCAACGTCATGAACACGTACTACTGGAAGCCGCCCTTCAAGTCCCAGCGCGAGGAGGAGTTGCTATCCGGCCTACTGAGCGAGAAGGTGGGTCCCGACAAGTACCCCGGCGATTACGCCGCTTCCGAGAACTGGCCCGGCGTGGCGCCAGGCGTGCACGGCCCCGCCAACGCTATAGCTCCCAAGTACGTCGGCAACACGATCGAGCGGCTGCTGGCCCTGCCCGACAAGCCGCGCATCCTGTGGGTGAGAGGCGTTGATGACCAGATCGTGTCCGACATGTCGCTGTTCGATTTCGGGACCCTCGGCAAGCTCGGCGCGGTGCCCGGCTGGCCCGGCGACGAGGTCTTCCCCCCGCAGCCCATGGTGAGCCAGACGCGTTACGTGCTGAACCTCTACCAGAGTGAGGGCGGCGAGTACGAGGAAGTGGCGTTCGAGGACGTGGGGCACACGCCGTACCTGGAGCGGCCGGAGGAGTTCATGGCGGCTTTCACGGCACACCTGACGCGCTGAGCTGGCTCGCTTCCGGGCCAGCGCTCGTACCCTGCGCGGCTGCGGTTGGTGCGCGCAGAGCCACGGCGCGCCCTCGTGGCCGCCTAAGGAGCCGCATGCCGTTGAGGATGACGAGCAGCACGGAGCCCTCATGCACGAGCATGCCGAGCGACATGGTCACCCCGCCGAACAGCACGCCGGCCAGCAGCGCCGCCACGGTCGCCAGCGCCACCACTATGTTCTGACGCATGTTGCGCACTGTGCGCTTCGCGAGCCTGAGCGCCTCGGGCAGCTTGCTCACATCACCCGAAAGCAGCGCGATGTCGGCCGTCTCCAGCGCCACGGCCGAGGCGGCCGCGCCCATCGCCACCCCAACGTCGGCGGTAGCTAGGGCGGGGGCGTCGTTCACGCCGTCGCCCACCATGGCCACCACGTGACCGCGCTCCTGCAGGTCCTTCACGGCCCGCAGCTTGTCCTCTGGCAGCAGGCCCGCCCGGACCTCATCTATCCCCAAGTTGGCGGCCACGGCCTGCGCCACGCGCGGCGCGTCGCCCGTGAGCATGACCACGTGGCCTATGCCCGCCTCGTGCAGACCGCGCACGAGGTCCTCAGCGCCAACTCGCAGGCGGTCGGCCACCGCCAACACGCCCACCGGCTGGCCGTCCACGGCCACGATCATGGGCGTGTGGCCGGCGGCGGCGAGCTCGTCGGCGGCGCTTAGGGCGGCTGCGTGCTCAGCCGCGGTTTTGGGCGCGGTGGGGGAGAGGTCCCCGCCCGCCGTAGTGGCTCGTGCCGACGCGCTGGCTCTCTGCGCCTCCCGCTCAAGCAAGCGCGCGTTGCCGACCATGACGCGGCGCCCCTCCAGCACGCTCACCACGCCCATGCCGGGCACGGGCTCACTATGTTCGGGTAGCGCTGGGCTGCTTACATGCGCACTGCCGGGGTCGTCCGCGCTGCGCTCGCGCTGCGCCGCCCTTACCGCCCGCGCCGCCTCGACCACGGGCGCTGCCAGCGGGTGCTCGGAGCCCAGCTCCGCCCGCGCGGCCAACTGCAATATCGCGTCTTCGGGCCAGGCGGCGCTTAGGCTGATCACGTCCGTTAGCTGCGGCCGCCCCTCGGTGAGGGTGCCCGTCTTGTCGAGCGCCACGGTGTTCACGCGCGCAGCGGTCTCGAGGTACTCGCCCCCTTTGATGAGCACCCCGTCGCGAGCGCCGCGCCCGATGCCAGCCACGATGGAGACCGGTATGGAGATGACGAGAGCGCCCGGGCAGCCTATGACCAGTAGGGTCAGGCCCAGTTCGGCGCTACCGCTGATCAGTCCAGCTATCAGGGCCAGGAGCATGATGCCGGGCGTGTACCACTTGGCGAAGCGCTCCATGAAGCGCTGCGTGTTGGCCTTAGCTTCCTGCGCCTCCTCCACCCGGTGGATGATCCGCGCCAGCGTGGTGTCGGCACCGATGCCGGTGGCGCGCACCTGCAGGAAGCCGCTGGCCGCGATGGTCCCGGCGAAGACACGGCTGCCCACGGCCTTCTCGGCGGGCAACGATTCGCCGGTGATGGTGGCTTCGTCCACACTGCCCGTTCCAGCGATGACCTCGCCGTCCACGGGC
>JBBAFX010000129.1:0-6916 GCA_041655195.1 Trueperaceae bacterium | reverse complement strand
CGCTGGAGCACATCCGGAAGTTCGGTCGCGATTCCGAGACGCTGAACGTGGTGTACGTGACCGGCCCAGGTGGGGTGTTGGTGGACGACCTGCGCATGCGCGAGCTGCTGCTGGTGGAGCCTTCCACGCGCATCGGCGACATGATCGACCGCCAGTTCGTGGCGTTGAACGCGGCCGACGACCAGGAAGAGGCCGTGGCCATGTTCCGCAAGCACGACCGCTCGGCACTACCCGTCGTGGACGGCGGCGGCGTGATCGTGGGCATAGTCACGGTGGACGACGTGCTCGACGTGGCCGAGGAGGAAGCCACGGAGGACATCCATCAGCTCGGTGGTGTGTCGGCCCTCGACGAGCCTTACCTGCAGATTTCGCTGGGGGGCGTGATCAGGAAGCGCGCCTTCTGGCTCGTGATCCTGTTCCTAGGGCAGCTCCTCACGGCTACCGCCATGGGTTTCTTCGAATCCGAGATCGCCAGCGCGGTGGTGCTGGCGCTGTTCCTGCCGCTCATCATCTCCTCGGGCGGTAACTCGGGTTCGCAGGCGGCGGCCCTGGTCACGCGCGCTATGGCGCTGGGCGAGGTCACCGTGCGCGACTGGTGGCTGGTGACCCGCCGCGAGCTGGCCGCGGGGCTGGTGCTGGGCCTCCTGCTTGGGGGCTTGGGTTTCTTGCGCGTGGCTATCTGGGGAACGGTGTTCAACGCTTACGGCGAGCACTGGCTGGTGATAGCCATAACCGTGGCGCTGGCGTTAATTGGCGTGGTGCTGTGGGGTTCGCTCACGGGCTCGCTGCTGCCGATCGTGCTCAAACGCATGGGCGCCGACCCTGCCGCCTCATCCACGCCGTTCGTGGCCACCATCGTCGACGTGGTGGGCATCATCATCTTCTTCGTGCTCGCCAAGCTCATCCTCACGGGCACGTTGCTGTAGCGCTCAGCGCAGGTTGGCCTCCACAGCCGACCTGACGAGCTCCTTGAACGCCTCGGCGTCGAGCGCATCGCCTTCCTTCAGGTCGATGGCGCGGCGCGTGTTGCCCTGCAAACTGGCGTTGAAGAGGCCATGCGGATCTGGCAGCGTGGCGCCGTGGGCGAAGGTCAGCTTGACCTTGTCCGAGTACACCTCGCCCGTGCAGACGATGCCGCCGTGCGACCAGACCGGCACGCCGGCCACGTTGGTGGGCTTGGCCCACTTCGCTTCTTCAGTGATCTGGGGGTCCGCCTCGAGTATCAACTGGCGCACGGAGGCGAGGACCTCGCCACGCCAATCGCCTAACGCCTCAATCCGTTTGTCTATCAACGCTGCACCGTTCATTGCAGCCAGCATGCAACAGGCTCCGGAAAAACGAGGCGCATCCGTCGCACCGGCTTGCAGTCTCATCGTGACTGTTGTCGCCGGAGCGCGTAGCTCAGGTGGGTTCGGCCTTCGAGGGCGGCATGTCGTAAGTGAGCCAGGTGGTGCGTGTGGCCAACTGGTCGTAGAGCCCGCGGGCCCGGTAGTTGTCGTCTGCGGTTATCCACCGCACCACGGACCAGCCCCGCGAGCTCGCCTCGTCGGCGAGCGCCACCAGCAGCGCGCGGGCCGCGCCGCTGCCGCGCGCCGCGGGGGTCACGAACAGGTCGTCAAGGAAGCCCCCGCGGGTGGCGGATAAGGGCCGGTGGAACTCGCGGAAGTGTGCGAGCCCCACGAGCCCGCCCTCGGCGTCCTCCGCTACGAACGCCTCGAGCACTTCTGATTCGTCATGCAGCCATGACCAAACGCGGTCGCGCATCTCCGCCGTTTGCTCGGTGCGGTAGAAACGGGCGTAGCTGGCGTAGAGCTCGTCCCAGTCGGCGCGGTGACGTTCCTCGGGTCTGACGATGCGGATGCTCACTCGTTACCTCTTTCGGTAGTTGGCGCTGTTCGCGGTTCTCGTACCGATGGTCGTACGAAACGAGTAATAGCGCAAGCCGCGCACCTACGCACGACCACGGTGCCTAAAGGAGTGGAGCAAAATGGAGTGACAGGTTGGCGCATGGGAGGTGGGTATGACCGAAGAGGCAGAAAACCAGAAAACGAGAATGCTCGCCTCGCTGTTAGACCTCGGTAAGCGCGTTCTTGGCGACGAGGAAGCTGCCCGTGAGTGGCTAACCTCGCCTATCGCCTCGCTGGGCGGCCAGGTGCCCATAGCCTTGCTAAACACGGTCAAGGGGTACGAGCGGGTGAAGAACAAACTCCTGCAGATCGAGTACGGAAACTACTAGCTTGCGCGCCTGGCGTATCTACCCCCATACGGCCATGTACGCCCACGAGGTCGGCTTCGACCCCCTAGACGGCGCTGGCGGCCGCGTATCTGCGGGCCGCTGGAACGAGCCCGGTTACCCCGTTATCTACGCAGCAGACAGTGCCAGCCTTGCGGCGCTCGAGACCCTCGCTAACCTCGCTACCAGCGACCGCTTCGGCGAACGCACCATCCTCGAAATCGACGTCCCGGGCGAACCAGAGAGCGTGGCCCTCGAGCACGCGCTGCGCCTAAGGGAGGACGCTCCCCCGGACGACCCGGAGGAGCTAACGCGCGCGTTCGGCACGCAATGGTTGAAGGAGCGGCGGACGCTCGCCCTGGTGGTGCCGAGCTTCGTCATGCCGTACGACCGCAACGCATTCATCAACCCGCTTCACGAGCAGGCGAAAGCCCTGACAGTGCTGCGGAGTGACAGGCTAAGGCTCGACGGCCGCTTGTTGCGCTAAGCGCTACCTTCCTGAACACCCACTGTGCCCCACAGGGCGCTCAGTTCGGAGTGGCGGGAGGGTGGAATAGGAGCGCGCCGCCTGATGTACGGCCGTCATTACTCCACTCAAAGCGAGCGGTCGGCGTTAGGTTGATCTCGCCCGTGGCGGCGCCTGGCACGCCCAGCCTCATCAGCTCCGCCTTGGCGCCTTCCGTAGTGGCGCTGGAGGCCACCCACAGGGCGCCGTCCTGATCGAAGCCTATGAGGGCGGCGTTGGCCAGCGGAGCGCCTAGCACCCTGATAGTGGCCGATGGCACCGTCTCGCGTTCACCGTCCACTAGCGCGGCGGGCACGTCGTAGCGCGCCACGAAACTCTGGTTCACGCTACCTACGTAGAGCCTGCCCAGGCTGTCGAACGCCAAGCTGGTCGGGTTGCGGATGGGCGAATCGGCGGGTGTACCGAACGTGATCGAGGCGAACTTCAGGTCCGGTACGTAACCGGTGATGTCGCCCGTCAGCAGGCTCGCAGCGTCTATGCGGCCCACGGACCAGTCGAGCATGTCGGTGAACCAGAGGTTGCCCATGGTGTCTAGGTGTATGGAGCTCAAGGTTGCGTTGGGGGCTGAAGCCGTGTTCGGCAGTTCGAGTTCGATCGACGCTTCGGGCGTGAGGGTCTGCGCGCCGGTCAGGCCGGTGACCACGCCGAGCCGGAACAGCCGGTTCGCGGCGGGTGCGGTAGACACCGAATTGCGCCGGTCCGCCACCCACAGGGCGCCCTCAGGCGAGAACGCCAACGCCATCGGTTGAACGAAAGCGGGGCTGCTGAGCGTGGCCACCGGCGCGGGTGTGGCCTGCGCTAGTGCCTGCGCTGCGTCGTACACGAGGATCTGCGCGTTAGCGGAGTCGGCCACGTAGATGCGCCCATCGGGCCCGTAGGCAGGCGTGTGAACCGGCGTGGGGGTGGTCGGACCGAAGCCGGCGCCGGGGTCGCGCTTCAGGTCCCCTGGATCGTCCACAGCGGTCATGACTTCAACGCGACCGGCCGTGGTGTTAGCCATCAGCAGGAAGACATTCGGCTCCGCTGGCGGAGGGGTGCCGCCGCCGCCACCGCACGCCGCTAGAAGTGCCGTGGCTAGCAGTAACGCTGTCAAGAGCGGTGCGCGCCTGTAGTTAAGTGCGGAATGAGTCCTCGTTGCTGGTCGCTGCATACCTTGCCTCCGGTCCGGTGTGGGTCTGTCTGAAGGCAGGTTATGGAAGCGCACTTAAACTGCGGTTAATTGCCCTTACCGACAGGCTGTGCGTTAGGCGCCCCGCGGACGGTTCGAACGCGTACCCTTACGACCATGGAACTCGGGCTGGAGTACAGGCAGGTAGCCGCCAAAAGCGTGGCGATTCTGGTGGCGGGCACAATCGAGAACGTGCGGCACGTGACCGACCTCGTGGGCAACGCGTCGTTCGCTGGCGCCGAGTACGTGATGGTGGACGCCGAGCGGCTCGCTCCAGAGTTCTTCGACCTAAGTTCGGGCTTTGCCGGCACCGTGGTTCAGAAGTTCAGCAACTACCGCCTGACCCTCATCGTGGTGGGTTACGACGAGAGTAGTGCCAGCGAGAGCCTACGCGCCCTCATGGCTGAGAGCCGCCGGGGCGGAGCGGTCTGGTTCGTGGCCAGCACGGCAGAGGCGCTGGCGCGGCTGGGGGCGTAAGGCGCGCCTGAGGTCAGGCTTGTGGCGCCTGAACTCGCTCTCCCTCCAGCGTCAAGCCGTCGGCCAGGTACCGCAGCCGCCTGAAGACGCCCTCCTCACGCACCAAGTCGAGCCGCACCCGCTCGAGCATCAAGCCCACCACGCCGTCATCAACCTTGTAGACCGTGACCTCGCTGGGCGCCTGCCCCTCGGGCGTCACGTACACCTTGCCGGCCGCCGTGGAGACGGTGAGCGCCATACCCTCGATGGGTAATTGGTACGTGCCGCTAATCAGCGCCAAGAGTTCCGGTGCCAGCGTGGGCGCCTTGCGTGTGAACGTCACGTTCGCTACGGCAGGCTCGATCGGCACCGACACTGCGTAGAGCTCACCCACGTCGTTCGTTAGATAACGGATCTTGAGGCGCTGCTCCCAGTCGCCTAAATCCCACTCGAACACGTCGTAATGGTAGTGCTGCACGGGCGTGTAGGGGAGGCTACCCACGGTGCACGCCTCCAGCTGGCCGATCGCAGTGCCCGTTACCGTGGCCGTCACCGTGCCCTCCACCGCACCGTCCACTGGAGCGCCCGCCGGACGCGCCACCAGTCGCACGGAGATATCGGGGTAGCCGGGCGCCTCGAACTCGCCCACGTATGCCTCGAGCGGTCGACTGTGCGGCGCGTTGGCTATGCGCTCCTCAGCGGTGGTGCTCTTGCTCTTCGACTGGCCGGCCAGAAGCGGATCTACGATGGCGTGATACTTGGCGCTCCAGTCGCTGGCGGGTAGGCCGAGCGCGCGGTCGAGCGCCTCGTACAAGAGTGCGTCGCGCAGGAACGACGCTGCCACGTTGACCATGACCACCACGCCGATTTGCTGCGCGGGCACGCAGGCGATCATGAGGCTGTGGCCCTCAACGTTGCCCCCGTGGTGCACCAGCGTGTGCCCTTTGTAAGGCTCGATCATCCAGCCCAGCCCGTACGTGAAGATGCTGTTACCGAACAGGACCTCGTTGACCCCGCCGCCCGGGATGACCGTGTGCGGCAGGTGCATCTGCTTTAGGTTTGCTGGCGTTACCAGCTGCACGCCGCCGCTGGCGCCCTCGTTCACGTGCACCTCCAACCAGCGGCTGAGGTCGGTCAGGGTGGAGAAGAGTGCGCCCGCCGCCCCGGGAGAGAGTTCGGTGTGGAGTCCGAGCGGGGTAGGCACGAGCTCTTTAGCCGTTCCGTCCTCGTGGCGCTCCACCCGGTAACCCTGGGCCAGCGGCATGCCAGCTACCGGCGGTTCGGGCGCGAAGTTCGAGGCGGTCATGCCCAAGGGCGCGAAGATGCGGTCGTGCACGAACCGTTCCCACTTGACGCCGCTAAGTGTCTGAACCAGGTGCGCCACGCTGTAGTACATGAGGTTGTTGTACTGGAACTTCTCGCGGAAGCTGGCGCTGGGCTCTAGGTGGCGCAGGCGCTTAACGAACTCGGCCGGCGGCAGGTCCAGGCGCCACGCTGACAGGTCGTGGCGTGGCAGGCCCGTGCGGTGGCTCAGCATGTCGCGCGCCGTTATGTGCTGCGTGGCGTACTCGTCCTTCAGGACGAACTCCGGCATGTACTCGCGCAGTGGCGTGTCCCAGCTGAGCTTGCCCTCGTCTACCAGCAGGGCCAGGCTCATGGCCGCGAACGACTTGGTGACCGACGCCATGGGGAAGCGCGTGTCTGCCGTGAGCGGCAGGCCCGCTGCCACGTCGCGCTGCCCGAAAACACCCTGGTAGAGGACCTCGGAGCCCTTCAAAACGGCGAGGGCCACCCCCGGGCTGCTCCAGGTGGGCATGGCGGCGCTAACGTAGTCGGTCAGACCTGACAAGTCGGAACAGGCGGTAGGGGACATGTGCCCCACGCTAGCGCAAACCGGCCTTCCGCTCCCCACGGCTCACGCGCTCGGCTTGCCTGCGGTAGATTCCCTGAACCGTGCAGCGCGCTTCTGCCGTTCGCGCCCGCGGTTCGAACAGGAGCATCAGGTTGGCTACGAACACCGGCGCGCGCCAAGGCGCGATGACCAGCACTGTCCTCACGGTCATCGTCGCCATCAGTTTCTCGCACTTCCTCAATGACCTGATGCAGGCGTTACTGCCCGCCATCTACCCCATGCTGAAGGACGACTTCGGTCTCACCTTCCAGCAGGTGGGCTGGCTTACGCTCACGTTCCAGTTCACGGCTTCATTGCTGCAGCCGGTGGTGGGCATCGTGGCCGACAAGCGGCCCCTGCCGTACTCGATGGCGTACGGCATGGCTTCCACACTGGCGGGCCTGATTCTGCTGGCGGTGGCGCACGAGTTCTGGTTGCTGGTGTTGGCCGCGGCGCTCATCGGGCTCGGTTCCGCCATCTTTCACCCGGAGGCGTCGCGTGTGGCGCGCATGGCCGCCGGTTCCCGGCCGGGCTTCGCGCAGTCTGTGTTCCAGGTGGGCGGTAACTTCGGGTCCGCGCTCGGTCCGCTCCTGGCGGCGTTCATCGTGCTGCCCTTTGGCCAGTCCAGCATCGCCTGGTTCT
>JBBAFX010000128.1:0-6969 GCA_041655195.1 Trueperaceae bacterium | reverse complement strand
ACCACCGCGCTCGGCCATGGCGATGACCGCCACAGAGTTGTTGATCATGCGCGCCGTGATGTTCGTGCCCTCGACCGGGTCTACAGCGATGTCGACCGCCCACGAGCCCTCGTCGGCCACACCGACGCTCTCGCCGATGAAGAGCATGGGCGCCTCGTCGCGTTCGCCCTCGCCTATGACTATGCGGCCATCGATGGGCAGTTCATTGAGGATGCGGCGCATAGCGTCGACGCCCGCCTGATCCACCAGGTCGGGGTCGCCTTTGCCCGCCACGCGGCTGGCGGCTATGGCCGCCTGCTCCGTGACGCGCACCGTGTCCATGACGAGCGCGGTCTCCATCAGGGCGGCTTCGGTGTCACTCGTGCGCGTGCGCCGCGCCGTCGCCCCCTGCTCCGTGGACCTGGCTTCGTCGTTGGCTCCCGTTTCCTTGGCGGTTCGCTCTTTGGTCGACATGCCCCCATGATTGCCCCTCCGGGGGTGCCTACCCCCGCTGTTGTACCAACTGAGAGAGAACTCACGCGCGGGCCGGCCCAGCGCTTGGAGCGTGGTAGCTACAGTTGTTCAGGCACGATCTCGCCGCTGCGGTACTCGAAGCCTTCCGGCGGCGGGGGCAGCACGAACGCGGACATTGGGTAGTCGACGTGGTCGGGCACCCCGAGGGCCGTGATCATGGACTCGACCCAGGTTATGGACTGGTTGTAGTAGCGCCCTAAGTTGGTGTGAGATTCCTTGGCCACCACGCCCCAGAGGTTGGTGTCGGTGCCGTTGATACGCACGTTGACGTCGTCGTCGGCGAGCACGTTGGGGTCGAAAGAGAGCAGCCGGAAGGAGGTGCGCACCTCCAGCCCGTAGATGACGTTGGCGCTCACCACGTCGTTGATGTTGGCGCGCCTACTCTGCCCCGGTATCTGCAGGGTGCCGCACGGGTCGCCCTGGTCGAGCGGGAAGGGGATGCTCCACGGACCATCCACGAAGGTGTCGTAGATGAACTGCTTGTGCTTAGCCCACCACATCCAGCAGATGGCGTCGAGGGAGATGAACGCGTCGAAGGTCACGTCCAGGTTGTTCATGGCTAGTAGCGACGCCCACACGGTGCCGTGGGAGTGCCCGACCAGCACCACGCGGGTGGGGTTCACGAAGCCGTCGATCCACTCCCGCTTGACCTCGCTGAGGTACGCCTGCGCTTGCAGGTAGCCGGGCTCCACCTTGTTGCTGATCTCGCTGTAATGCGCCGTCACGAAAGATGAGGCGGTGAAGGTCTCGATGGCCTCGAAACCGAGCTCCGCGTAGGCGCGCTCGATGCCGTCGAGCACGGCCACGCCGCCCGTGGACTCTGAGGCCGTGTCTAGGTACGACCAGGTATCGCGCGTGTTGCACACCAAGCCGCAGTGGCCCGAGATGGCGATGATGACCAGGTCTGGGGCGTCGTCCGGGCGCACAGCGCTCGCCGGCAGGCTCTCCAGGTCGGGTAATGGCACGCCGAGCGGCACGCCGCCCGCTGAAGTGCGCGCGGCGCCGGCCTGCGCCAGGCGGTCGTCGGTGGCGCTTGGAGCGCACGCGGCCAGGACGGCCAGGAAGGCGAGCACACACAGGAAAGGTATGGAGTAACGCGGAGGCATGCGGTCTAAGAGCGTACCCGGTCGGTGGGTGAGAACGTGTCGGCTGTTCCTTAAGCGTGGGCCCTCCGGCCTTCACTCAGGCGCGGGGCTCGCGGGTAGGGCGGCGGCCGCGCAGCGGGCTCAGCGACCACGCCGCGGGCTCAGCGCCTGCGCCGCGGGCTCAAACGCGCGTCAGCTCGGAGAGTACCTCCAGGTGATGCGTGTGCGGATAGAAGTCGAACGGTTCGAGGCGCGTGAGCCTGTACCCCTTCTGCTCCAGGTCCGCTACGTCGCGGGCCCAGGTAGCCACGTCGCAGGAGACGTAGATCAGGCGCGGCACGCCAGCCGCCGCTATGTCCGCGCGCAGCTCTGCCGCAAGGCCCGCCCGGGGCGGGTCAACAATGAGCACGTCCGCGTCCTCGGGTAGCGGCGCTGTGCGCGCGTCGGCTCGCACGAAGCGCACGTTGTTCAGATCCAACCGCGCGGCGTCGCCTTCACCCCTGGCGATAGCGCTGCGGTCGACCTCCACCGCCGTCACCACCTCGAAGCTGCCCGCCAGGTGGAGCGCGATAGCGCCGCCGCCAGCGAAAAGCTCCCAAGCGTGCCGGCCGCGGCCCGCCCACTCCACCAGCGTGCGGTAGAGCGCACCCGCAGCCTCGGCGTTCGGCTGCGCGAACGAGCTGGCGTTCACCGTCAGCTCCAGGTCGCCTAGGCGCTGCAGGATCGTGCGCCGCCCCGCCAGGCGCTCCACCCCCTGCCGGAACCGGCCCCTCGGGTCGTAAGGGGCGCTGGCCACGCCGGCCAGCCCAGCGTTCACCAGCGCGTGGGCTAGCGGCAGGAGCTTCCGGGCGGGCGCGGAGGTGACTATGGCCAGCAGCGCCTCGCCCTCGTCGTTAGCTCTGACGACCAGCTCGCGGGCTCCCACCGCCGTGTAGGCGCGCAGCTCCACGGCAACGCGCCAGGCGGCGTTCACCGCGCTTGTGGCGGTCGGGTCCTCCCCAAGCGTTACCACCTCGCCGCTGCCGGGCCAGCGGTAACCCAGGCCAGCGCGCGAGACGGCGGGCTGTATGACGCTGCGGTAGTTCCAGACCCGGGGCGAGGGCCTCACGGGCGGCACGTCGTGAGCGGGCTCGGCGCCGCCACGGGCGCGGCGCAGGCTGTCGATCAGCACCTCGCGCTTGAGTTCGAGCTGCTTCGGGTAGGTCATGAAGCCGTAATCCAGCCCGGGGTGGGCGGGGGTGGCTACGCGCTCCGGCGCGGGGCTCAGGACCTCCAGGGTGCGCCCCATCCACACGCCCCGTTTGGGCTCGACCCGCGCCGTGACGCGCTCACCCGGTATGGCGCCGGTGATCAGGACGATCTCGCCGCTCGGCTTACGCGCCAGGGCGGAGCCACCATGCACCATGCGCTCCACCTCAAGCTCAAGTGCGCCGCTCTGGCGGGTCTGACCCTGCCTTGCTGAAGTGTGCATGGCTGAAGTGTAACTGCGCGGCAGCTCCCCGCCCCGCGTGCATGCGTTATGTGCCCAGGGGGACACGAGGGGCGTTGCTATACTGGCCCCATGAAGCGCTCCCTACAAGAAGTCGTGGAGCTCGTTGTTTTCGGGCTCGTCGCCCTGCTGGTTGGCACCGCGCTGGTATGGGTGCTCGGTTGGGTTCTCTCCCTCGGTGGCGCCCTCTTCAAGGCGCTCGCCGGTCTGCTCTGGCTCCTCTTAAGGTTCATCGTGCCCATCGCTATCGTGGCGGGCCTCGTCTACTTCCTCGTGAAGGCCCTGCAGGGCCGCGGGGCCGAGACCGGCGCGGCCACGGCAGCTGCCGGTAGCGACGCTGCGGGCACCAGCACCGGCGCCGCTGGCGCTGGGGTGCAAGGCACGGTCGAGAAGGTGAAGGACGCCGCCGGCGACGTGGTGGCCAAAGCCAAGGACGTAGCCACGGAGGTCGGCGAGAGCGTCTCGGAGGCTGTCGGCACTGCCGTAGACAAGGTCTCAGACGAGGTGAGCGCCGGGGCGGAAGAAGCCGCGGAGGCCGTGGACCAGGCCGTCAGCGACGCCGAAGCTGCAGCCGCCGAGAGCCTGGACGCCGCCAGCGAAGCCTTAGCCGATAACGCCGTGGACGACGAACCCGGCGCCGACGACAAGGCCTGAGCACCACGGACCGCTCCAGCCCTTCACGAGGCGTGACGGTGCGGCGCAGCGCAAGTAACGGTAGGTGGGCGCCGCAGCGGCGCCCACTTCTCATGGCATTGATACTCGTAGCGCTGGTGCCTGCCGCCACCGCTGTGGGCACGCGCGCAGCGGGGGCCGCTGCAGCAGGCGCTGCAGCGGGCGCAGGATCGGGAGACGCATCAGCGGGGGCCGCCGCGCCACGCTTGACCAGCAACGAGCCGCTCCTGGCGGCCGCGCTCACAGACGCCGCGGCGCTCTACGCCATGAACTGCTCCGTCTGCCACGGCCCCACGGGCGGTGGCCTGGCCGAAGCGCGCCTGCGCTTCCCGCCTGACGAACGTAACTGCAGCCGCTGCCACAAGGCGAACAACCCCATAGTGCAGCCGCTCACTAGCCCGTTCGTAGACAACGACATGTTCCCGGTAGGTAACGCGCCCGCGCTGCATAAGGTGGAGGGCGCCACGGCGGACGCCTACGGCGCCGACGCCGCGCAGGCCGGCCCACCTCTCGCCACCGTGGCCGCGCCGCAGGCGCTGTTCGCTTACGTCAAGGCCACCATGCCGCGCTACGACCCGGGGCGGCATAGCGACGCCGAGTACTGGCTGCTCAGCGCGCACCTGCTGGCCATGAACGATCGGCAAGCTGAAGCCGAAGCGGCAGCTCAGGCCGCGGAAGCCGCGGGCTGGCTGCCGCCGGCGGCCGGGTCAGCGGCTCGAGCGCGGGTCGAGCACGTCGCGGAAGGCGTCGCCGAGTAGGTTCCAACCCAGCACGAAGAGCAGGATGATGAGTCCGGGCCAGAACGACACGTACCAGTAGTAGAACGGCTGGCCAGGTGGGCCGATGATCCAGTCGCGCCCGAACGAGATCATCTGACCCCAGTCCGCGTAGCCCACCTCGACCCCAATACCGAGGAACGAGAGCGCTGCCGCGGTGAGGACGACCGAACCGATGTCGAGGCTCGCCACGATGACGATGGGGCCGAGCGCGTTCGGGAGGATGTGCCGGCCCACCACGCCGTACCAGCGCCGCCCCAGTGCCCGCGCGGAGGTCACGTACTCCTCCTCCTTGATACGCAGCACCTCGCCCCGCATGAGGCGCGCGTACGAAGGCCAGGCCGTGACAGCTATGGCCAGCATGATGTTCTCTATCGACTTGCCGAGCACCAGCACGATGACCATGGCCACCACCAGGCTGGGTAGCGAGATGACGATGTCGGTGAAGCGCATGACCACGTTATCGAACTTGCCACCGATGTAACCGGAGAGGCTGCCAATGAGGATGCCCGCCAGGAAGGCTATGCCCACCACGATGAGGCCGACCTTGAAGGCGGTGCGGGTACCCCACACGAGCCCGTAGAAGATGTCGTAACCGCCGCTGGTGGTGCCGAGCCGGGTGCCCGACTGCTCGGCGTTACGTGGCTGCGTACCGAAGCCCACGCGCGTCATGTTGAAGCAGGTCTCAGGCGGGTTCACTACGGCACGCCAGAAGGCGCGCGTGGTGGGGTTGCGGTAGTCGTACTGGTTAGCGGCGGAGAGGCCCAGGTCGCGCACGCAGCTGCGCGGCAACTCGGTCAGTAGCGGCGCGAAGATGGCCACCAGAGCGAAGGCGATGACGGTAGCGAGCCCGGCCAGCGCCAGGGGGTTGCGGCTGAAGCGACGCCACGCCTTGGAGCGGGCCTTGCCGGCCTGCCCTTCGGGTAGCTCCTCCAGGAGGGCGGCGGTGTTCTGGTTCGCGTCGGCCATGTCAGTCGTACCTGATCCGCGGGTCCACGATGCCGTAGAGCACGTCGACGAGCAGGTTCGCGAAGACGACCATCATGGCGGTGAAGATTGCGAAGCCGAGCACGGACGCGTAGTCGAGGTTGGTGGCGGCCGAGGCGGCCCACTGACCGAGCCCCGGGTAGTTGAAGATGGTCTCGGTTATGACGACCCCGTTCACCAGACCTATGAGCACGAAGCCAGAGAGGGTGATGACGGGTATGAGCGCGTTACGCCGAGCGTGCTTGTGCGTGACCACGCGTTCGGGGAGGCCCTTGGCGCGCGCGGTGCGCACGTAGTCCTGCCCCAGCGCGTCGAGGAGCGAGGAGCGCATGACGCGCATGATCTGCGCGCTGAGCACCACGGCGAGGGTGATGACCGGCAGCACCATGTGCCGCAGGGCGTTCAGGAAGATGTCGAAGCGGCCGTTGAGTAACGCGTCGATAGTCAGCATGCGGGTGTAGTTCTTGAACTGTGATGCCGCCCCCGCCATCTCGATGGCGAAGACAGTTGACACCCTGCCAGGCTGGAACCAGCCTAGGGCGCCGTAGAAGATGACGAGTAACCAGATGCCGAGCACGAACGTGGGCAGCGACCAGCCGATGATGGAGACCACGCGCGTGAACTGGTCGAAGAACTTGTCGCGGTTCAGGGCGGCGGTGGTGCCCATGGCCACGCCCACACCGATGACGGGCACTATGGCGAAGAGGGCCAGCTCAAGCGTTACGGGAAAGCGCTTCCGGAGGGTGGTCAGTACGGGCTCCCGCGAGGTGCGCGAGTAACCGAGGTTGCCGTCGGCCACCTGCTTGAGCCAGCGGCCGTACTGCATGTACCAGGGGTCCTCCAGACCGAACTGGTCGATTATCGTCTCGATGTTGCGGATCTGTTGCTCGGACTGCACGTAGGCAGCGGCGCGTTGATACGGCGTGAGGAGCTGCATCAGCAGCACGATAGCCAGCGTTACGCCGATGAATATTACGGGTAGCAGTAGTAGACGCCTGACGATGAAACTGAGCAAGATATGGACTTCCTTCGGTTCCTACGGCCTCTCGCGCCGGGCGCCCCGGTGGCGTAGAGGGAGAGGGAGACCGCGCGGTGGCGGCCTCCCTGCCGGTCAGACGTTTACTTGGAGATGTCCTTCCAGTAGAACTCGGTGGAGAGCATGGTGTTGTAGTACACGCCCTTCAGGCTGTCGCGCACCACCATGAAGTCTTCCTGAACAGGTACGGCGATGAGGGGCACCTGGTCGTAGTGGAGGGTACCGACGCCGCGGTAGAGGAAGCCGCGTTCCACGGGGTCGATCACGCTGTCGGCCTGGTCAATAAGGGCCTGGATCTCGGGCACGTTGATGCTGGTGCGGGCCGAGTAGTAGCCGTCGTTGTCGTAGAAGGTGTTGATGAAGTTGCTCGGGTCGGCGTAGTCAGCCGCCCAGCCGAGGGCGAAGAGCGGG
>JBBAFX010000127.1:0-6981 GCA_041655195.1 Trueperaceae bacterium | reverse complement strand
GCCCCATGTGGGCCGTGGTGGCGCGCTGCGCTAAGGCGGCCGCCAGCAGTTCGGCCTGGTCGTAACTGCGCTCTTTACGGCGGGCGGTGGTGGTGGGCACGTGCACGATGACGTCGGGCTGCCAGCTCCAGCGGACGAGCCGGGTGTGCAGGAGCTGCCCCAGGAAGCCCGCCAGTCGGCGCGAGTGGCGGTACTTGAGGGCGTGAACCAGGCGGCGCCAGATGCCCGCATGGGGGCCGAGCCACAGGGTGTCGCCACTGGGAGCGGGTAAGGCGTGCACCGCGGCAGTAAGCAAGTCTTCGCACGCGTTGCAGAGGCCCGCCGGTCCGCAGGCGCGCACCCGGCAGGCGGGGCACTGAAGCGTGGCGGCCAGCGCGCTCTGCACGCTGGTCGCTAGGGAGCCGCGTGGCGCGGCCATGACGGGCCCACGCGGCGCGGCGGCGACGGACCCACGCTGCGCGGCGGTGACGGACCCGCGCGGCGCAGCCGGGAGGGGGTGGGTTCCGGCGGCGCCGCGTGGCGTTCCTGGCGGGGAGCTCCGCTGGGGTCCGAACGCCTTATCGACCCTACCGGCACGTGACGAGCGGACGCGGCGACGGGTCATGAAGGCAGTGTAAGCACGCTGGCTAGGGGCGGTGCGGGTAGCTTGGCTTTAGCCAACAGGGAGTAGGCGCTGGTCCTGAGCGGTCCTCAGCTGGGCCTGGCGGCCAGTTCGCCGACCAACGCCAGCATGCGCTCTACGGCGGCTCTGCCGGGTAGCGGCGTCAGAGCGGCCTGCAGCGTTGCCAGGCCGCGCTCCAGGCGCTGTTCCGCCACGCCCTGGGCGTAGTCCACGGAGCCGTGCGTTTGCATGAGCGCCAGCACCTCGTCCATCTCCTCGGGCCGTTTGGCGCGGCGGGGGCGGTCCAGGAGCGTCACGGCGCGCTGCCGGTCGCGTTCAGGGGCGTGCTCCAGCAGGTGCGCCAGCATGAGGGTGCGTTTGCCCTCGTACAGGTCGCCGGCGAACTCCTTGCCCAGCTCGGTGCCCGCCGTGAGGTTCAGGACGTCGTCGCGGATCTGGAACGCCACGCCGAGGTCGATGCCGGCCTCCTCCAAGTGCGGCGACGGGGTCACGCCCGCCGCCCACGCGCCGAGGCGCAGCGGCGCCACCACCGTGTAGTACGCGGTCTTGAGGCTGACCATGGCCAGGTAGTCGGCCTCGGTCACGTCGAAACGGCGCGCGTTCACCCAAGCCAGGTCCAGGTGCTGGCCCGCGGCCGTGTGCATGATCATCTTGCCGAACTCCTGTAGGGCCTCAGCGCGCTGCACGGCCGTGCCGGTAGGGAGGCGCTGCAGGTGCTGCCACATGGCCACGTGCATGGCGTCGCCCACGTTGAGCGCCACGGGCATGCCCGTGAGGTGGTGCAGGGCGGGCTGGCCGCGGCGCTCCTCGGAGTCGTCCTCGATGTCGTCGTGCACGAGCACCCAGTTCTGGAAGAGCTCCAGCGCTTCGGCGAGCGTCTGGGCGGCCTCCGCGCCGCTGGAACCCGCTTGCGCCCCGTGCGCTTCCGCCGAGAGGAGCAGTAGCCGGCCCCGGATGCCCTTACCCGCCCGGGAGGGGTAGTCCGTCAACAGGCCCAGGAAGCGCTTTAGTTCCGCCCTCACGGCGGCCGAGGCTGGCATGAGCTCCGGTGGGGGCAGCAACTGGCTCAGGTCCGTGGGCAGCGCGTTCACGACGCCGCGCCGTATGCGTTCCACATCGTCCACGTGGGCGATCATACGCCCTAAGGCGGCGGCCGCCCCGGAGGGCGGCCGCTGGGTCTTACGTGTGCTTGCGCTTAGTTCAGTTGAAGAGGATCTCGGTAACGAACCAGGTGGCTACCAGCATGCCGGCTATGAAGATCAGGATGTACGGCAGCGACACCGCGTAGGTGCGGAAGATGAGGCCGAAGACTTCGCCCCGGCTCAGCTTGCGCCTTTCGGCGGCCCTGCGCAGCGCGCTCTCCCTGTTCGACATGCTCGTCACCTGCCCTCCTCGTGCGCTCTAGCTTAGCGGTTGATGCACGCCTTGAAGTGCCCCGGGCTCACTTCTTCGAGCGGTGGGATCACTTCGGCGCACTCCTTGGTGGCTATGGGGCAGCGGGTGCGGAACACGCAGCCTGACGGCGGGTTGATGGGGGAGGGGATGTCGCCTTGCAGGATGACGCGTTCGCGCTTGATGGTGGGGTCGGGGATGGGCACGGCCGAGAGGAGCGCCTCGGTGTACGGGTGGATGGGGTTGGCGTACAGCTCCTTGGCGGGCGCGATCTCCATGATGCGGCCCAGGTACATGACGATGACGTGGTCGGAGATGTACTCCACCACCCCGAGGTCGTGCGCGATGAAGAGCAGGGTGAGCCCGAGCTCTTCCTTCAGGTCCTGCAGCAGGTTCACGACCTGCGCCTGGATGGAGACGTCGAGGGCGGAGACCGGCTCGTCGGCCACGATGAATGCGGGGTCGACCGCCAGGGCGCGCGCGATGCCGATGCGCTGGCGCTGACCGCCCGAGAACTCGTGCGGGTAACGGCGCATGTGCGCGGTGGAGAGACCCACACGCTCGAGCAGGCCGGCGACCTTGTCCTCGCGCTCCTTGCCGCGCGCGAGGTTGTGGATGCTCATGGCCTCGCCGATGATGTCGCCCACCGACATGCGCGGGTTCAAGCTCGCGAACGGGTCCTGGAAGATGATCTGCATGCGCTTGCGGTACTCGCGCATCTGACCCTTGCTGAGCTTGGTCACGTCGACGCCGTCGAAGTTGACCTCGCCGGAGGTGGGTTCGATGAGCCGCAGGATGGAGCGACCGACGGTAGTCTTACCCGAGCCGGACTCGCCGACTAGGCCGACGACCTCGCCCTTCTTGACGTTGAAGCTGACGTCCTCAACGGCCTTAACGTTGGCAACCACGCGTGAGAAGATGCCGCCGCGGATGGGGAAGTACTTACGGAGGTTCTTGACCTCCAGCAGGTTCTCGCTGTCCTCGGTGATGGGCGCCCTAGTGGCTGCCGTCTTGGTGTTTGCGTCGCTCATGCCGGTATCTCCGCCTTGAGGTCGAGTTCGTTCCAGCGGACGCAGCGCACCATGTGCCCGTTACCGGAGTCTTCGAGTTCAGGCACAGCGACCTTGCACTTGTCCTGAGCGAAGCGGCAGCGGGGGTGGAAGGAGCAGCCCTCCGGAAGGTAAAGCGGGTTGGGGACGTTGCCGGGGATGGCCTGCAGGCGCTCCTGGTGAACGGCCGCCTTGTCCACGCGGGGGATGGAGTTGAGGAGGCCCAGCGTGTAGGGCATCTTCGGGTCGGCGAAGATGTCGTTCACGTGCGCTTCTTCCACAGCGCGGCCCGCGTACATGACCACGGCGCGGTCGGCCATCTCGGCCACCACACCCAGGTCGTGCGTGATGAAGAGGATGGACATGCCGATCTCGTCCTGCAGCTTGCGCATGAGGTCGAGGATCTGCGCCTGAATCGTTACGTCCAGCGCGGTGGTGGGCTCGTCGGCGATGAGGAGCTTGGGGCCGCACGAGAGCGCCATGGCGATCATGACGCGCTGGCGCATACCGCCCGACATCTGGTGCGGGTAGTTCTTGACGCGCTTGCCGGGTTCGGGGATGCCGACCAGGTCGAGCATCTCGGCCGCCATGACCATGGCCTGACGCTTGGTCTTACCCTGGTGCAGCACGATGGCCTCAGCGATCTGGTCACCCACCGTGTACACGGGGTTCAGGCTCGTCATGGGCTCCTGGAAGATCATGGAGATGTCGTTACCGCGGATGCGGCGCATCTCGCGTTCCGTCTTCTTGACGAGGTCCTCGCCCTGGAAGAGGATCTCCCCGCCGGCTATGCGGCCCGGCGGCGTGGGGATGAGGCGCATCATGGAGAGGCTCATGACGGATTTGCCGGAGCCCGATTCTCCTACGACTGCCAGTGTCTCGCCGCGGTCGAGGTGGAAGCTCACCCCGTCCACGGCTTTCACCGTGCCCTCGTCGGTATCGAAGTAGGTCTTGAGGCTCTTGACCTCAAGAAGCCGTTTGCTGTCTGCCACGTTCGTTACGCTCCTCACGACGTTAGTTGGCGGCGCTTAGAAACTACGCGCACATGGAACTAATCACGGGGCGCGCCGAGCTGAATACAGCGCAGCGCGCCCTGCAAGATAATCCGGAGTTGCGGAAATATGCTCAGCTCCGTCCCTCGGTGCCCTAGCGTCTCTTCCTAGGGTCGAAGGCGTCGCGTAGACCATCGCCGAGCAGGTTCCAGCATAACACTGCCAGGAAGATGGGAATGCCAGGTATCAGGAGCCAGGGTACGAACTGGATACTGATGCCCCGAGCGGTCGCATCTCTGAGCAGTAGACCCCAGCTCGACGTGTCCACCTCCGAGGGGCCTAAGCCCAGGAAGGAGAGGCTCGTCTCGCCGAGGATATAACCGGGGATCGAGAGCGTGAGGCTCACGATGACGTAACTGGCCGTGGAGGGCAGCAGGTGCCGCCACAGCACGCGCGCTTCGCTGGCGCCTAACGCCTTGGCCGCTTGCGCGTAATCGAGCTCGCGAGCCGACAGGATGAAACCGCGGATGATGCGCGCGAGACCACCCCAACCCACGAGACCCAGCACGAACACGATGAGGATGTAGGTCTGCGACGAGGTCATCTGTAGGCCGAAGGCTTGCGCCAGTGGGTTTCGCGGGTCGCGTAGGAGCGACGCCAGCACGATGAGCAGGAACAGCCCTGGGATGGCCGCGAAGATCTCGACCAACCTCATTATGAGGTCGTCCACGAAGCCGCCGTAGAAGCCGGCGATACCCCCTAGCAGTAACCCTAATAGGAGCGCTACCCACACGGCCAACAGGCCCACGGTGAGGCTCACCTGGCCCCCGTACAGCACGCGTGTGAAGACGTCCTTGCCTAGGTTGTTGGTGCCCCACAAGAAGATGCGGGCTGGATCATCGACCCCGAAGAGCCGCAGGTCGGACTTGAAGACGCCCAGGATCTTGTACGGTTGCGAAGGGCGCCGCACGAAGAACTTGATGGGGAACTTGGTGGAGGTGTCCTCGTCGTACACGCGCTGGCGCGTGATGGGGTCACGGGATTCGACCACGTCGTACACGAACGGCCGCGTGAGCCTGCCCGTGTCCGGGTCGATCCAGTGCACCTGGGTGGGCGGTCGGAACGACGCGGTGGGTGCGCGCCTGTACTCGTTCAGGCCGTAAGGCGCCAGGAAGCCGGCGAATACGGCGGTCAGGTACATGAAGATCAGGAACCAGCCGCCGACGATGGCCGACTTGTGGCGGGAGAACTGCTCCCAGATGATGCGGCCCTGCGACTTGCTGGTGCCCATGCTGGCGGCGATGGTGGCGGCCTGAGCGTCCGATTCGAGGACGTGAGAGGCGGCTTCTGCTACGAAGTCCTCGGCTTGGGTCTCCTGTGGGTCGCGGTTGAACTCGTCTGCCATATCAGGAGCCTCAGTTGTACCGGATCCGTGGGTCGACCACGGCCAGAAGCAAGTCGGACAGCAGGTTACCCACCATGAGCAGGAGGGTGGTGATGACTATGAGCCCGAGCACGATGTAGATGTCCTGCGAGTTGAGGGCTTCGAGGAAGGTGGGCGTGATGCCGGGCCACGACATGGTGACCTCCACCAGGCCCGCGCCGCCGACCAGGTCAGGCAGCAGGCCGCCGATGCCGGCCACGAACGGTATGATGGCCGGGCGCAGGGCGTGCTTGTAGGTGATGGTGTTCTGGCCGAGGCCCTTGGCTTTGGCGGTGCGGATGAAGTCGGAGCCCAGGTACTCGACCATCTGAGCGCGCAGCACGCGGGTGAAGCCCGCCATACCGGCCGTGGCGACCACGAACGACGGTATGAACATGTGCCACATGATGTCCCAGAACTTGCCCCACGCCGACATGTTCAGGTGGTTACCACTGGTCATGCCCGCCACGGGGAAGAGTAGCTGGTTGAAGTCGAAGGCGTCCTTAGTGAACGACCTGGTCACGAATATCAGCAGGATCAGCACCTGCGCGAAGAAGAAGTTAGGTATGGCCAGCCCGAAATAGGAGAGCATGCTGACCACTTGATCGCCTAGTGAATACTGTCTGACCGCTGAGTAGACCCCCATGGGTACCGCCACCGCCCAGAGCATGAAGATAGATAACAGCGCGAGGTACATGGAGTTGCGCATGGGGCGGGCGATGCGGTTGATAACCGGCTGGTTCGATACGAACGACTGTCCCAGGTTGCCCTGCACGAGGTTACGCATCCAGCGCACGTATTGCACGGCCATGGGCTGGTCGAGCCCGAACTGCGCGCGCATGCGTTCGATGGTCTCGGGCCGTACGTTCGGCTCAAGCGCCTTCCTGGTGAGGAAATCGCCGGGGACGAGCTGGCTGATGAGGAACGCCAGCATGGTGGCCCCGATGAAGGTCGGGATCAGCTGGAAGATGCGCCTGACGATATATACGAGCATCAGATGGCGTCCGGCCGGTGCGCGGCAACGCGCCGCGGCTTGGTGGAGGGTTCAGTGGGGAGAGTCTTGATCAAGATAGTCGTCATTTCAGGGGTTGAACTGGGCGGCAGTGGCGCCGCCCAGTTCAAGAGTTACGGTTTGTTGCTTGCCTAGCTTACTGGGCCTTGAAGAGGAGCGGGAGCTCCCAGGCGCCGAGCAGCGGGTTGATCTGGCCTTCCTGGTGGAAGCCGTTGATCGAGCCGCTCCAGCTGTAGTGGGCCATGGGGCTCACGAGGTAAGCGATCGGCATCAGGTCGGCTTCAACGTTCTGGATCTCGAAGCCGATTTCCTTGGCGGCCTCGGTGTCGAGGGTCTCGCGACCGACGTTGAAGAGCTGACCCATGAGGGTCTCACCGGTGGTGAGGCACTCGGGGCTGGTGTTGTACATGTGCAGGTTGGTACCGCAGGGGATGACGTTCACGCCGAACGGCCAGTCGCGCGAGCCGCCGGTGAGGCCGATGAGGATGGCT
>JBBAFX010000126.1:0-7041 GCA_041655195.1 Trueperaceae bacterium | reverse complement strand
CTTCGCCAAGATCCAGCGCGTGGGCCTGAACTTAGACGAGAACACCTCCTCCAACCCGCTCATCAACTCCGACTTCGGTTTCACCGTCTACGTCTACACCGGTAGCGACCCAGGGGAGCAATAGTCTATGGCCCTATCTCGCACCGCTCGCATCCTCATAGCCGTCCTCCTGCTGGCAGCGGCCGGGTTCTTCTGGCTCAACTTCTTCCAGCAGAACAAGACCGTTGAGACGAGCCCCACACCAGTCCCGGCCGTCACGCCCGCCAGCACGCAAGCGCCGGGCACCCCCGCGCCGCTGGCCGGCACCCCCAGTGGCGCCCCCACCGGGTCGCCTTCCGGCGTGGCTAACGGCATCGTCACCACCCCCGACGAGAGCACGGCCGAGGACGGAATTGCCAGCACCGGCGCGCCCGTGGCCACCACCCCTGAGGGCCAAACGCAGGCGCCTACCGGAACTGCGGCGCCCGTTGTCGTCACCGACCCGCCCGCCGTCGTCCTGCGCGACCTGGTGGTCGAGCAACTGCCGTTCCTCGTCACCGAACCGCCGCAAGTAGCGGAGGAAGACGCCGACGACGACGCTGATGACGCCGGTCGCGGCCTCATGGCCACCCGCGCTAACGTCAACCCGTTCTCCCCCATCATCGTGCAGGCGCCGCCGGCTGCTCAGCAGCCCATCGCTGCGGCCCCCACGCCCGACGAGATCGATGAGCCTCAGATAGTTGTAGTGAACGGCGGCCCCGAGCCCACCGGCGCTACTGACGGCGGCGCCACGAGCGGCACCACCACGGTTGCCCGCGCTCCCGTCACTGCCCCGGCTCCGCGCGCAGTAGCGCCCGCCTCCAGCCGCACCGGCGAGCTGCCTAGGCCCATCCCCACCGGCACGCTCTCGGCCGTACCCGATATCCTCCGCGACGCTCGCACGCAGCCCACAGCCGCGGCCGGTCCCGCCAACCTCGGTACCGTCGCCGCCATCGTGGTGCCGGACGAGAACCAGGGCGCTGAGCTGCCGTACGCCTCCAGCGAGGGGCAGGTCACCGCGGCCACCGCGCCGGAGCCCATCGGCCCCGGGCACGTGCAGGAAGCGCCCAAACCCTCCACCCCGACGCTCCCGGTCGCCGTCGGCGCCGATCCCCTCAGCCGTTACCTGCGCGATAACAACGTCAGGTTCACCGGCCAGGTGCTCGGCCCGCTGAGCGTGGGCGTGTTCCGCTCCAACCTGTACCAGCAGCCCGCCGTGGTCCTGCTCGGTCAGACGCTGCCGGATTCCGAAATCCTCCTGTCGGATCTGCGCGGTTACGAAGCCAGATTCACCCTGGGTGACAACTCCCAGGTGCTCTCCTTGGATACCAGGCGGTGATCATGAAAAGGCTCTCAACCCTACTTACTCTCCTGGCGCTCATGGCCCTCCCCGCGTTCGCGCAGGGCCTCGACCCGCTGCCTTCGGACACGCGTTTCGACGCTCCCGTTGAGTTCGCTACCGGCACCAACGGCGAATCCCTGCCCGTCATGATCAGTGCCCTGGCGCGCGCGGTCGGCCTCACCGCCATCACGGACGACGTGCTCGACAAGACCATCGTTTACGACATCGGCGACCCGAAGCCGTTCCGCCAGGTCTGGAACATCGTCCTTACCCTCAACGATCTCGATTACGTGCTCCTCGAGAACGACGTGGTCGTGGTGGGCTCGCCCGCCTCTGTAGCGCGCCTGCGCGCCCCGGCGCCGGAGCCCGCCGCTACTGAACCGGCCGAGGAGCTGCCCGTCGCTTCGCTCCTGGAGCAACGCTTCTACCGGGTGAACTCCGACCCCGAGCAGGTCGTCGGCATCCTTCGCCAGGCCATCCGTGGGCTCGACGTAGAGGCGCTGCCGGGCGTGAACAGCATCGTGGTCGTTGGCACCGTCGAGCAGCACGACCGCGTGCGCGCCACGCTGGACCAGTTCGACGCTGAGCAGGTCCAGCTGGAGCAGCGTACCTACCTGCTCTCCAACGCCGTGGCCGCCGACCTCGCCCAGGTGCTCACCGCCACCGGTGTCGTCAGCGACGACGAGACCGGCCAGCGCCTCGAGGCGTTCACGGTTGTCGCTGACCGCCGCACCAACGCGCTCATCGTCACCGGTAGCGCCACCGTGCAGGCCCGCCTGGCGGAGCTCATCCCGCAGCTCGACCAGCCGCGCAAGCAAGTCAACGTGCAGATCCGCATTCAGGAAGTGGCTCACAGCGTCACTTACGATCTGGGCCTCGACATCACCGGCGGCTTCGGTCAGATGGCCGCCAGCATCCTGGACACGGGCCTCTCCTTCGTGTTCAACAGCGCCGCCGCCGTGTCGAGCTTCAACATCGGCGCCATCCTCGACGCCCTCGAAACCCAAGGTCTCTCCCGCCGCGTCGACGACGGCTCCATAACAGTGCTCGACAACCAGACCGGCACCATCCAGTCCGGTGGCACCATCTTCATCAGCATCCCGGGCTCTAGCGAGAACATCGAGCGCGAGATCCCCTACGGCGTGCAGCTCGAGATCACCCCTCGCGTTGCGAACGACGGCAGCGTCACCCTCAACATCATCGCCCGCGTCGAGGACGTGCTCTCCACCACCAACGACCCGAGCTTCCTCAACCTCTCCACTCGGGCCGTGACCTCCACCATCAACCTGCAGCCGGGTCAGACCGCGCTGCTGGGTGGTCTCATGCAGAGCAACTTCACCATGACCAAGCGGCGCGTGCCGGTGCTCGGGGCCATCCCCATCATCGGCGAGCTGTTCGGCTCCACGGTTTCCGAGGACGAGAAGACCGACCTGCTCCTCATCGTCACCTCGCAGGTCATCGACTAGAGCTACAAGGGGCCCTGTGCCCACCCTGAAACACCGCCTGACCGCCCGGCTCCACAGCCGGGCGGTTCTCTGTTCGGCGCCCCCGGAAGCGCGTGCTACGCTACTCAGATGCTCAGGTTCCTCACCGCCGGCGAGTCACACGGACCGGCTCTGACTGTCATCGTGGACGGCGTACCCGCCGGCCTTCCCCTGGTAGCAGCTGACGACATCGACCCCTGGCTCAGGCGGCGCCAGAGCGGCTACGGCCGCGGGCAGCGCATGGTCATAGAACAGGACCGCGCCACCCTCAAGGGCGGCGTGCGCGCCGGCCGCACCACCGGCTCTCCCCTAGCGCTAGAGATAGTGAACAGGGACTGGCAGAACTGGTTAGAGATCATGGCGCCTGAGCCCGGCAACGAGCCCCGCCGGCGTGCGCTTACAGAGCCCCGGCCCGGGCACGCGGACCTGTCGGGCGGCATCAAGTTCGGTCATAAGGACCTGCGCGACGTGCTGGAGCGCGCCAGCGCCCGCGAGACCGCGGCGCGCGTAGCGGCCGGCTCCGTGGCCCTGAAGCTGCTGGCCGAGCTCGGTATAGACGCCAGCGCCCGTGTGGTCAGCATGGCCGGCGTGGACTGCGACGGTGGCATGGACTGGGACCGCCTGGCCGCGCTGGACGAGAGCCCCCTCCGCACCTTCGACCAGGAGGCCGAGGACCGCATCATCGACCGTGTGGACGAAGCGCGTGAACGGGGCGACACCATAGGTGGCGTCGTTGAGGCGCGCTTCCGCAACGTGCCGGTAGGACTAGGCACTTACACTCAGTGGGACCGTAAGCTGGACGGCCGCCTGGCGCAGGCGGTCATGAGCATCCAAGCCATGAAGGGCTGCGAGATCGGCGACGGCTGGCGCAACGCCACCCTGCCCGGCAGCTCCGTGCACGACGCCATCGTGGGCGCTGGCGACGCGCGTTACCAGCGTGCCAGCAACCGCTCCGGCGGCTTGGAGGGCGGCATGACCAACGGCGAGGAGCTGGTGGTGCGCGCAGCCATGAAGCCAATAGCCACCCTCATGCAACCCCTGCAGACGGTCGACGTCGTAACCCACAAGCCTGTAGCCGCCTCCCGGGAGCGTTCCGACGTGACCGCCGTGCCCGCCGCGTCGATCGTGGTGCTGGCCATGTGCGCGTTCGTGCTGGCTGACGCCGTGACCGAGAAGTTCGGCGCCGACAGCCTGCGCGAGATCAAGGCCAGCCTGGCCGCCCACCGCGAGTACGCCGCGGCTTATTGACATGGGGCCGCAGCGCCCCCGGCACTTCCCGCCCGAGCGCGTGGTCACCTGGGTGGCCATGGCGGGCTTCATGGGCACCGGCAAGAGCCGCATCGGCTGGGAGCTGTCTAGGCGCCTGCAGCTCACGTTCATCGACACCGACAGGGTCATAGAGCGCGTGAGCGGCATGCGCATTCCCGACGTCTTCGAGTTCTACGGCGAGAAGGTGTTCCGCGATTACGAGACCGAGGTCGTCAGGCGCTGCATCAGGCTCGACGAGGTGGTTATCTCTACTGGCGGCGGCACCGTCATGCGCCCCGAGAACCGTGCCCTACTCCGCTCCCGCGGGCCCGTGGTGGTGCTCCAGGCGAGCCCCGAAACCGTCTTCAAGCGCACCCGCCGCCACCGGCGGCCCCTACTAGAGCAGGGCGACCCGCAGGAGCGCATACGGCAGCTCATGGCCGCGCGCCAGGAGGCTTACGAAGAGGTAGCCTCCATAAAGGTATCCAGCGACGGGCGCCACTCAGCCGACGTGGTGGAAGAGATCGTAGAAAAGCTGGTGGAGTGGAAGGAGCAGCGGGAAGCGTGACGGACGCCAGGCCGCAGAGTCCCGGGGCGGAGCAGGTGCCTACGCGCGTTCTGCCCGTACAGGTGCCACAGCCCTATTCCGTGCATGTGGGAGCGGACCTCCTCCCTACCCTGCCCGCGCTGGTGCCGCACCGCACGGTGGCGCTGATCAGCGACGCCAACGTGGAGCCCCTGTACGGAGCCCCCTTGGCGACCGCCTTGCAGTCGGCCGGCAGGCAGGTCGTGCGACTGAGCGTGCCAGCTGGCGAGAGCAGCAAGTCCCTTGAGCAGTACGGCGCGCTCCTGAACTCGCTGGCCGCCGCGGCCTTCCCGCGCGACGGGGCGGTGGTGGCGCTAGGCGGCGGCGTGGTGGGTGACCTGGCCGGCTTCGTGGCCGCCAGCTACATGCGCGGCGTGGCTCTCTACCAGGTGCCGACGTCGCTGCTGGCCATGGTTGACGCCAGCGTGGGCGGCAAGACGGCCATCGACCTGCCCGCCGGTAAGAACCTCGTGGGCGCCTTCTGGCAGCCGCGCGCCGTGTTCGCCGACGTGAGCACCCTAAGGAGCCTGCCGGAGCGGGAGTTCCGCCAGGGCACCGTGGAGTTGGTGAAGCACGGGCTGCTGGCTGAGCCGTCTCTGCTTAGCACCTTCGCGGCCGGCTGGTCGCAGGACCTGCCGCTCGAGCACCTGGCCGACGCCGTGGCGCGCTCCGTGGCCGTTAAAGCGCGCGTGGTGGCAGCGGACGAGCGCGAGTCCGGCGTGCGGGCTCACCTGAACCTCGGCCACACCCTGGCGCACGCCCTGGAAGCCGCCAGCCAGCAGCGCCTCGCGCATGGCGACGCGGTGGCTTACGGTCTGGTGTACGCCGCGCTGCTGGCGCGCCGCCGCGGTTACGCGGACCATACGGCCGCCGTGTACGAGCTGTTCAACTGGGTGCTGCC
This sequence comes from Trueperaceae bacterium, assembly GCA_041655195.1. Classification (GTDB taxonomy): domain Bacteria; phylum Deinococcota; class Deinococci; order Deinococcales; family Trueperaceae; genus JAAYYF01. Next base: position 1,462 of record JBBAFX010000126.1, on the reverse strand, counting down.
CGGGCCGTTGCCGGTGGCGGAGTTCGCGGAGCTGTACGCTTACATGCAGCGCGACAAGAAGGTGGCGAACGGTCAGGTTCGCTTCGTGCTCCTGGAGAGCGTGGGTAAGCCCGTGGTGGTTGACGACATGAGCTACGGCGAACTGGAGCGCGCCTACGGCGAGTTACTGAAGGTGGTGGCTTGATGATCCTCGTTCTGAACGGACCCAACTTGAACCTGCTCGGCAGCCGCGAGACGGACGTCTACGGCGTGACCACCCTGTCCGACGTGGAGGCGCTCTGCGCCCGCGTCGCTAGCGAACTCGGCAGCAGCGCCGTGTGCAGGCAGAGTAACCATGAGGGCCAGCTCATTGACTGGCTGCACGGCGCAGCCGCGGAGGGCGCCGTGGGCGTGGTGCTCAACCCGGGGGGCTTCACTCACACCAGCGTGGCCTTACGCGACGCCATAGCTGCCATCAACGTGCCCGTAGTGGAGGTGCACGTTAGTAACGTGCTGAAGCGGGAGCCGTTCCGGCATGTGAGCCTCACGGGCGCCGTCAGCGTGGGCAGCATCATGGGCCTGGGCGTGACCGGTTACGAGCTGGCTGTCAGGTACCTGCTGCGCCGCTGACGCGCGCTCAGCCTGCCTTCAACCGCGCAGGAAGTTGGAGGTATCTCCGGCCTCGACTGGCGGTAGGTCATCCAGCGACGCCAAGCCGAACTCGATGAGGAACTTCTCGGTAGTGGCGTACAGCAGCGGCCGGCCCACCACTTCTTTCTGACCCACCACCTTTATCAGGTCGCGTTCCTGCAGCGTGTCTAGCGTGCTCGAGCACGACGCGCCGCGGGCGGCCTCCAGTTCGCCGCGCGTGACCGGCTGGTGGTACGCCACGAGCGCGAGGGTCTCTAGCGATGCCTGACTGAGGGGCGGCAGCGGCGGCGGCGACATTATGCTCGACAACGCGGGCAGCAGCGCGGGCGTGACCACCAGGCGGTAACCGCCGGCCACGTTGTCGACCTGAATGCCTAGGTCGGCGGCCAGCAAGGCTTCCTGCAGGTTGCCTATCTCGCGCCGGACGGCTTCCTCGCTGACGCCCAGGAGGGTCATGAGGTCGCGCAGCGGCACGGGGCCGTCGTGGGCCAGCAGCGCGGCGCATAGGAGCGCGCGCGGGCCGTGCCCCGTGCTGCCGATGGTGTTGTTGGTCACGGCACCAATCGTTTCAGGCGCCGGCGGGGGTGTCAAGCGGCGCTCAGACGGCCGGTGCGCCGCAGCCAGATCTCTACGGGGATGGTGAGGAACGGCGGCACGCCGGCAGCCCCCACGAGGGCGGTGGTGCGCAGGTCCCACTTCAGGGCGCGGCTCACCAGCCACGTTATGGCCACGTACAGCATGAACACGAGCCCGTGCAGTCCACCGAAGAGCGGCACCAGGTTGTCGCTTAACCCCAATATGTACTTCTGGTACATGCCCACCAGCAGGCCCG
>JBBAFX010000125.1:0-7117 GCA_041655195.1 Trueperaceae bacterium | reverse complement strand
GGCGCCAGCAGCGCGGCCAGCTCCGAGCAGCGCTCCTCACCAAGCAGGTGCAGCGGCACCAACGCCACCTCGTGCGGGTGCCGCTCGAGCAGGTTCGCCAGGAGTTCATACAGCGCGCTTGGCGAACCGTCATGCCACGCGCTGAAGAAAGTGAGGCTACTAGCGCCACCACCGTCGCCATCCACCTTGAGGTTCACACCGGCCTTGCCCTCACCGTCTTGGAAGAGCGCGTAGCTGGTGGAGGCGTCATGCCCGGGGTGGCGCAAGCGGTTCTGCAGGCGTAACGCCAGGCCGCCCGGGTCGGCATGGCCAGCGTAGGCGAGCGCTTGACGCATGAACCACACGAGCTCGTCGGCGGCGAGGTCCCTGATCACGAGGCACGATTGTACCCCGCGCCACACGGGTATGCTCTCCACGATGCCTAAGCCCCGCATCCTGGGCGGCACCGCTAAGGGCCGCGAACTCGAAACGCCGCCTAGCGGCACAAGGCCGAGCCCCTCGCGCTTGCGGGAGGCGCTCTTCGACGTGCTGGCGTTCGAGCCGCGCGGGCGCTTCCTGGACCTGTTCAGTGGCTCAGGCGCGATCGGTCTGGAAGCCGCCAGCCGCGGCTGGGAGGCCACCTGCGTGGAGCTGGCGGGCAAGGCAGCGGAGGTCATACGCCGTAACGCCGCCCGCCTGAAACTGCCCGTGACCGTGGTCAAGGACGACGCGCTGGCTTACTCCCATGCCAACCCTGGGGCCTTTAAGGTGCTCTTCGCAGCGCCGCCATATCCGGACGATCTGGGGCACATCTTCGCCACGCTGCTCGCTTCGGGCGCCGTGGCGCCTGGCGGGCTTTACGTGCTGCAGCACCCCACCGCCATGCAGATCCCGTCCCTGCCCACCGCCCTTGAAGGCGCCGAGGTACGGGTCAAGCGTTACGGCACCAACTCGGTGACGCTGGTGCGCGTGCCGGCCGCTAGCGAGCCACCTGCCCCGGCCGGTTCCTAACCGCCGTGCAAACCCCTGTGCTGGTACCCGCGCGGCCGCGCGGCTAGCTAAGCGTTCGCTAACGAAGCGCAACCAGAACCTCACGAAGCGCGTGCTAAACTCATGCGTTGACTCCGCAGCCGCCACGCGGGCGGCCTGCAGCGTGGCCGCCACGTTCAGCATCCGGCGGCTCGCATTTCCTGGGGCTCGCAGGCAACTTACGCCGCGCCCCGGCAGCGCGGAAAGGTCCATTACCAGATGCTCGGATTCGTAAACAAACTGTTCGATAACAACGACCGCGAGGTCAAGAAGCTACAGAACGAGGTGGTGCAGGCCACCAACGCGCTCGAGAGCCAGATGGAGGGCACGCCGGACCTGGCGGCCGCTTTCGCGGAATTGCGCCGGCGTCATCAGGAGGGCGGCGAGAGCCTGGAGGCGCTCATGCCCGAGGCGTTCGCCCTGACCCGCGAGTCCGCCAAGCGTTTCCTGGGCCTCAGGCATTACGACGTGCAGCTCGTGGGCGGCGCTGCCCTGCATTACGGCCGCATAGCTGAGATGAAGACGGGTGAAGGTAAGACGCTCGTCGCTACCCTCGCCCTGGTCCTCAACGCCCTGACCGGTAAGGGCACTCACCTGGTCACCACCAACGACTACCTGGCCGCCACCGGCGCCGAATGGATGGGCCCGGTCTACCGCGGCCTGGGCCTAACTGTGGGCGTCATCCGGCACGACACGGAGGCCATGGAGCGCCGCGCCGCCTACCGTTCCGACATCACCTACATCACCAACTCGGAGCTCGGCTTCGATTACTTGCGCGACAACATGGCCTTCCGACCCGATCAGCTGGTGCTGCGCGAGGACACGCCGCTGCATTACGCCATCATCGACGAGGTCGACTCCATCCTCATCGACGAGGCGCGCACGCCGCTCATCATCTCGGGCCCCGCTGAAGTCGCCACGGACAAGTACTACACCATGGCTAAGATCGCGCTTCAGCTGGAGAAGGGCGAACCCGCCGAGGGCGACGTGCCCGCCACCGGCGATTACTCGGCTGACGCCAAGTCGAAGGACATCCACCTCACCGAGCAAGGTATCGCCAAGGCCGAGAAGCTCATCGGGGTCGAGAACATATTCAGCCCCGAGAACATGGAAGTGGGCCACATGCTGCGCCAGGCGCTCAGGGCTCACGAGCACTACCACCTCGACAAGCAGTACGTGAAAGACGAAGCCGGGCAGATCGTCATCGTCGACGAGTTCACGGGCCGCCTCATGCCGGGCCGGCGCTTCGGCGAGGGTCTGCACCAGGCCATCGAAGCCAAGGAGGGCGTGAAGATCGAGCGCGAGAACCAGACGCTCGCCACCATCACGTACCAGAACTTCTTCAAGCTCTACGACAAGATCGCCGGCATGACCGGTACGGCCAAGACCGAGGAGAAGGAGTTCCAAGAGATCTACGGCACGGACGTGCTGGTCATCCCCACCAACAAGCCCGTCATCCGCGACGACGGCGAGGACGTGGTCTTCCGCACCGAGGAAGGCAAGTTCAAGGCCGTGGTGGACGAGATCGTGGAGGTGCACGCCAAGGGCCAGCCGGTCCTGGTGGGTACCGTCACCATCGACAGCTCCGAGCGGCTCTCCCGCATGCTGAAGCGCCAGGGCGTACCGCACGAGGTGCTGAACGCCAAGTTCCACGGCCGCGAAGCCGAGATCGTGGCGCAGGCCGGCCGCTCCAGCGCCGTAACCATCAGCACCAACATGGCCGGTCGTGGTACCGACATCGTGCTGGGCGGTAACCCCGAGTGGGCCGCCCGTCAGCTGCTGGAGCGTGAGGGCTTCGACCGTTACGACTCCGACACGGAGCTCTTCATCAAGGCCGTCATGCTGCGCAAGCCCGACGAGGCGCGCGCGCTGGCCCAGAAGATGGAGGGGCTCCCCGCCGATATCGTGCCGCGGCTCGAGAAGCTCCGCGACGAGGCCGAAGCAGACCACGAGCGCGTGAAGAGCGCGGGCGGTCTGCACATCATCGGCACCGAGCGGCACGAGTCCCGCCGCATCGATAACCAGCTCCGCGGCCGCGCTGGCCGTCAAGGCGACCCGGGCTCCAGCCGCTTCTACGTCTCCTTCGAAGACGACCTCATGCGCCTCTTCGCTAACGAGCGCGTGCTGGGCATGATGGACCGCCTCGGCATGGACGACAGCCAGCCTATCGAAGCCAAGATGGTCACGGGCGCCATCGAGCGTGCCCAGAAGCGCGTGGAGGACCGCAACTTCGGTATCCGCAAGCAGCTCCTCGAGTACGACAACGTCATGAGCAAGCAGCGCGAGGTCATTTACGCCCAGCGCCGCGAGGTGCTGCTCGGTAACGACATGTCGGACGAGGTTCAGGAGATGTTCGCGCAGTACATCGACGCGCAGGTGCAGAGCTACCTCAACCCCGAGATCGAACCTGAAGAGCGCGAGATAGCGCCCCTGAAGACGGCGCTGGTGGAAGCCGTGCCAGCGTTCGAGAGCATCGACTTCGAGACGTTCCGTAGCAAGCAGCCGGACGAAGTGACCGACGAACTGGTCGACGCCATGGAGGCCGCCTACCAGCAACGCGAGGAAGAGCTCGGCGCCCCGCTCCTGCGCGAGCTGGAGCGCTTCATCGTCCTGCAGGTCGTGGATCAACACTGGAAGGAGAACCTCCACAACATGGACGTGCTCCGTCAGGGCATCGGCCTGCGCGGTTACGGTCAGCGCAACCCGCTGCAGGAGTACGCGTTCGAGGGCTTCAACCTGTTCGAGGAGATGAACGCCAACATCCGCCTGAACGTGGCCAAGTTGCTTTTCCGCGTACAGGTGCAGACCGATCAGCGCCTCGAGCGGCGCGCGCAGCGGCAGGGCGCGGTCAGTTACTCGGGCGCGGCAGAGGGCGGCGTTGCGGCGGCAGCAGCCGCCAGCGGTGGCGGCGGCGCGCAGCAGCGCGGCACCGGCCCAACCTCCCCCATCCGCACCGACGACAAGGTGGGCCGTAACGACCCTTGCCCCTGCGGTAGCGGTAAGAAGTACAAGCACTGCCACGGCCGCGCCGCCGTGCAAGCCTGAGCCGTCAGGCCGTGACCCCAGCAGCGCAGGAGCAGGCGCGTGCGTTCAGCACGCGCCTGCATGAGCATGCCAAAGCTGCCACCTCGGTCTTGTGCGTAGGCGTGGACCCGCGCCCCGACGCGCACCCGCTGACGCACCCTGAAGCTCACGGAGCGGACCTAACCGCGGTGGCGCGCTCGGTAGCCGCGCACGCTAAGGCGGTGCTCGACGCTACTCACGACCTGGCGGCGTGCTGCAAACCGCAGGCGGCGTTCTTCGAAGCGCTGGGGCTGCCGGGGCTGGAGGCGCTGGCCGACGTCATGGCGCACGCGCGCCGGCTGGGCCTGCCCGTCATACTCGACGCTAAACGCGGCGACATCGGCAGCACCGCCGAGGCTTATGCGACCGCCTACCTTGCCGACGGCGCCTTCGCGGCCGACGCTCTGACAATCAACCCGTACTTGGGGCTGGACACCTTGGAGCCGTTCATAACTACCGCTGACGAGAACGGCCGTGGGCTGTTCGTGCTGGTGCGCACCTCGAACCCGGGCAGCGCCACGTTGCAGGAGCTAGAGGTGAAAGGCGGCGGCCGGCTGTACCAGGAGCTGGCGGACCGCCTGAACGAGCGGGCCGCCGAGCTAGCGACCGGTCTGCACGGTTACGGCCTCCTGGGCGCTGTGGGCGGCGCCACAGCACCGGAGCAGTTAGCTGACCTCAGGCGCCGGCTGCCGCACAGCCTGCTGCTGGTGCCCGGTTACGGGGCGCAAGGCGGCAGCGCTGCCGACGTGGCGCAGGCGTTCGACGCTGAGGGTTGGGGCGCCGTGGTGAACTCGAGCCGCGGCGTCATGTACTCCCCTGCGGCAGCGGCAGCGACCACACTGCAAGAGGTGCGGACCGCCGCCCGCCAGGCGGCGCTGACCGCCCGTCAGGACCTGAACGACGCTCTAGACCGGCGCTGACGAGAGTCCGCGCCCGGCGCGCGCCCGTGCGTTCAGGGCGTCTGCAGGTAATGGTTTAGGTTGAAGACCGATATGTTCGTGCGGATGCGGGGCAGCATGCCCATCAGGGTGCCGAAGCCCACGCTGGGACCGTCGAACACCGCGGCGTAAACGTCCACATTACGTAAGCCCGGCATGCGGTAAACGAAGGCTTCGAGCTCCTCGCCGGGCGGAACCTCCACCGGCCAACCGGTGTCACGGCCGGGCGTAGCGGCTACGAGGTACATGCGGGACGTGTTGTGAGTCAGGAACAGGCGCTGCGCGGTGTCCTGCGGCGCGCTGATGTATGCGCTTATGGCCACGGCGCAGTTGCTGAGCCGGGGCAGCACGTCGCGCGGTTGCGCCAACGAGTCGCCCGTGGGTCTCAGCACGAGCAGGCGCGGGTAGATGGTCCAGTTCCAGATGATGGCCCAGAACACCGTGCGGCCGCCGTTAGCGGGATCGGTGGCCAGCAGGGCGGCGGGGCGAATGGTGTCGGACACCCGCGCGAGCACCGCACTGAGGTCTTTGACGAGCTCATCTGCCGTGGCGGGCTCGCCGGGTTGCACGGGACTAAGTTTGTACCAGCTCAGGAACGTGCTGAGCATGGTGGCCCAGGTGGCGGCGTCTATGTGATCGGGTTGCCACGAGTTGGGTAGCAGGCGCCTGTCGGCCAGGTAGCGCGCCACCGGGTAGTAGGGATGATCCTCGGCCAGGGGCACGCTGGTGCCGGTACGCAGGGGCGGCAGGGCTGGCTCTACCAGGTCGATCGCCTGCTTGAGGGCCAGGGCGGCGTCTATGCCGGTGGGCGGCCGCTCCAGGCTGGTGTCGGCGAGCGAGGTTATGAGTTCGGCGCGGCAGACCTGCGCGAACGCGGTCGGCAGAGCGAAGAGCGCCAGGAGTGCCAGCAGTAGCAAAGCGGCGCGTGCGCGCCGCCGGGGGGTAATGCGCATGGGCCGATCTTACCGGCCCATGCGTCATAGAACGGTGAGGTGATTACGGCTGAAGGTCAGTCAGCCATCACCGGGTCGGCGGTGGTCGCGGCGGGGTCCGGTACGGGCGAGAAGTAGTAGTAACCGCTGGCGCCGCGCGCCGCGCGCTCGAGCGTGGACTCCACCCGCAGCAGGTCCCCAGGCGCCAGGTTCAGTACCGTGCCGGACGGGAACGGTCCGCTTTCGGAGTCGATGGTCACCACGTAAACCTCGATGCCTGCGCTGCCGGGGGCTAGGAACTCCACGGCCTCGCTGGCCGAGCTGGCGCTGCCCACGATCCACCAATCCACGTCGCCGATGGTCTCTATAGCGCCGTCGTCCTCTTCGCCGAGGAAGTACGGGGGCGCCATGATGGCGTCCTCGTTGCTGCCTTCGTTGGTGTCCACGTGCGGCGCGCCGTAAACGTACGCGGAGTAAGGGGTGGGCAGTAGGGCGCCGCTCACCTGGAAGTAGTAAGTGTCGTTGCCGGCGGGCAGCACGATGCAGCTACCGCGGCAGGGGGCGGGGTCCACGCCGATGGCGGTGGGGTCCACGGTCTCGGCATCAGTGTTGCTTACTGGCACTTCCTGCCGAGCGAAGTAGTTAGGGCCGGTGCTGACCGCGCTGACGGTCTCGCCGGTGACGCTGGTGAGCTCTAAGCGCAGCTCGGCGTCGAGTTCCACCACTATCAGGTCGCCCTCGATGCCGGCGCCGTCCACGTAGAAGTGATCGGTGCCGCCTAAGTTGGCGTTGCCGGTGTACGAGGCGCTGCCGTCATCGGTGGGCGCGAGTTCGGTTCGCTCGGGTAGTTGCGGTTCGCCACCGCTTGTGGAGCAGGCGGCGAGGACGAGTAGGCCGAGTGAAAGTAGCAGGGCGGTAAGGGTGTTTCGTTCCATAGCTTCCCTCCTCCGCGGCAGTTTAGGAGGGGTTAGCGCCCTGACACTGGGCAGAGGTCGCACGCGGCCTTAACGCTGGTCTCACGTTCTTCCAACGTGAGTGAAAAGAGCGCCGCCCGGCTCCGTTGTGGAAGCCGGGCGGCGGGAACCGTTAATGACCAGGGTGGTCAGCTACGGGTCGGTGAGGTGATTATGGTCTGGAGATGGAGTACAAGCTTGCCGCAGAGGCCGCAGCGACCCG
>JBBAFX010000124.1:0-7140 GCA_041655195.1 Trueperaceae bacterium | reverse complement strand
CACGCGGGCCGAAGGGGCGGTGGCCTGAATGGCGCTGCCACCCGTGAAGCAGGTCACCGGCACCGCCGTGGTCATCCCTGGCAACGACATAGACACCGACCGCATAATCCCCGCCCGCTTCCTGAAAGCCATCACGTTCGACGACCTGGCCGCCGGGCTCTTCTACGACGAGCGGCACGCTGAGGACGGCAGCAAGAAGGGGCACCCCATAGACGCGCCCGAGCATCAGGGCGCCAGCGTCATCGTCACGGGCGAGAACTTCGGCTGCGGCTCGAGCCGCGAGCACGCCCCTCAGGCACTGAAACGCGCCGGCTTCGACGCGGTCATCGCGGGCTCGTTCGCCGAGATATTCTTCGGTAACGCCACCACGCTCGGCATGCTGTGCGTGGCCATGGGCGAGGCGGACCGGCGCGAACTGACCGGCGTGCTGCAGGCGGAGCCCGCCACTCAGGTCACGGTGGACGTGGAGAACTTGCGCGTGCGCGCTGCCGGCAAGGAGTACCCGGTCGAGATCCGCGCTACCGCCAGGGAGGCGCTCCTCACCGGCTACTGGGACCCGATTGGCGAACTGCTCGAGGGTCTGCCGGAGGTGCGGGCCACCGCAGCGGCGCTCGGTTGGAAAGAGAGCTAGGCTAGTGACGAAGGTGAGGAGTCAAGCATGAGTAAACGCGTAGCTGTCCTACCGGGCGACTTCATCGGTCCCGAGGTGATCGGCTCCACGCTGGCGGTACTGGAGACGCTCGAGCAAACTCACGGGGTGAGCCTGGAGTACGAGACCCTGCCGTTCGGCGGTAGCGCCATCGAGTCGCACGGTGAAGCGTTCCCGGCGGTCACTCGCGACGCGGTGCTCAGGTCTGACGCGGTGCTGATGGGCTCCGTAGGCGGCCCGGTGGGCGACCATCCGTGGAACCGCTTGCCCCGCGAGAAGCGGGTGGAGACCGGCATCCTGGCGCTGAGGCGCCACCTGCAGGTCTTCGCGAACCTGCGGCCCGTGAAGGTGTTCCCGGGCCTCGAGCGGCTCTCCCCGCTGCGTTCCGAGCAGGCCGAGGGCACGGACATGATCATCTTCCGCGAGCTGACGGGCGGCATCTACTTCGGCAAGCCCTCCTTCGCCGAGAAGGACCGCGGCCTCAGCACCATGGTTTACGACCGTTACGAGGTGGAGCGCATAGCGCGGCTGGCGTTCGAAACCGCTCGGCAGCGCAGCGGCCGCGTCACGAACGTCGATAAGGCCAACGTGCTCGACGTATCGCAGTTCTGGCGCGACGTGGTGGTGGAGCTGCACGCTAGCGAGTACTCCGACGTGGAGTTGAACCACCTCTACATCGACAACGCGGCCATGCAGGTGGTGCGCGACCCGAAGGCGTTCGATGTGCTGGTCATGGGTAACATCTTCGGCGACATCCTTTCGGACCTGGCGGCGGTCATCCCGGGCTCGCTGGGGCTGTTGCCTTCCGCCAGCTTGGGCGGCACCGTCGGCCTTTACGAACCGGTTCACGGCAGCGCGCCCGACATCGCAGGTAAGGGCGTGGCTAACCCGGTGGGCACCATGCTGTCGGCCGCCATGATGCTGCGTCACAGCCTCGAGCAGCCCGCGGCCGCCGCCGCTCTCGAGGCGGCGGTGCAGGGCGCCCTGGCCGCGGACCCCACCACGGACCTGGGCGGCAGCCGCACTACGGACGCGTTCACGCGCGCCGTCAGCGAGGAACTGTTGCGGAACAGCGAGAAGCTCAGCGGCGTTGCGGTCGCCCTCGGCTGAAGCCTGCTCGCGGCGCCACCAGTAGCGCCGCCGCGAACGCCGCAGTGAGCACAACCAGCACCAGCACGGACACGTAGGCGCCTAAGGGCAAGTTCCACGCGAACTGCCCGGCGCCTACGGTGCTGCTGGAGAGCGGTCGGCTCATCAGGGTGCCTAGCAGCATGCCGGGTAGCACCCCGACCCCGGCGGTCAGCAAGAGGTTAGCTAGCAGCACCGTAGCCAGGCGCGCGCTCGGCACCCCCATGGCGCGTAGCCCCCGCAGTTCGGGCTCGGCCTGCCACGCGGCGGCCAGGCTACTGGCGAGCAGGGCCAGCAGCGCTATGAGCAGAGCCAGCAGCACCATCAGGGTGGCGGCCCGGTACGTGTCCGTGGCGGCCGCCAGCAGCCCGGCGCGGTAACTGTCGGCCAGCGTCACGTGCAATGGCACCTTGGCGGCCCGCTGCGGTGCCAGTGTGGCCACCAGTTCGGCCAGCGCCACTGCCTCGGCCCCGGGGCTCAGCCGCACCAGCACGGAATCGACCCCGCTGTCGCCCCACATGGCAGCGTAGTTATCGAGCGCTATGTAGGCGGCCTCGGCGCGGCTGGAGGCGTCGTCCACCAGCGCCACCACAGTGAACTCGCTCTCGCCCTCCAGAGTGGTCAGCGGCAGGCGGTCGCCCACCCCCACGGCCAAGCGGTTGGCGAGCGGTACGGACAGCGCCACCCCCTTACCCTCATGCAAGCTGAACCACACGGCCGAGCCCGTCAGGTCCGCGGAGTGCACCACGCTGAGCCGGTTACCCGCGTCCAGCCCGAAGCCGTCGAGCGCGATCATGGTCACGGTCTGCCCGCGCGAGCTCACGGCCACCTGGCGCTGCGCCGAGACGGCCTCAACCCCGGGCAGCGCGGCCAGTTCAGCCACGGCGGCGTGCGGCAACGGCACGTCGCTACCCGTGCCTGGTGGGCCGGACGCCACCAGCAGATCCCACGTCACCGCGCCGTCTAACCAAGCCGCCAGCGAGCGGCGGTTGGCCTCGGTGGCGCCGTGCACCCCGACCAACCCGGCGGTAGTGAGCACCAGCATGGCGGCCACCGTAGCTGTGGGAGCCAAGCGCTTGAGCAGGAAGTGCCCGGCCAGCCTGAGTAGCGCCCTACCCTGGTGGGCGCGCAGCAGGTGACCGCCAACAGAGCTGAGCAGGCGCAGCAGTAGGTACCTAACGGCCAGCAGCGTGACCACGGCGCCAACGGCGCCAATGATCACCGTGAGGGGCAGCACCGTGGCGCCCACACGGGGCGCCGCCACGTTGGCGGCGAACGGCAACAGGTCCGACGGCACGTAGCGCAGCACCAAGGTGGCTACGGGGGCGGCCAGCAGTAATGCTGGCAGTGAAGCCACCAGCACAACCGCAGCTACCTCGGTAGCGAGCCACGTACGCACGCGGGCGCGCGTTACGCCCAAGCGCTGCAGCAGGCCCAGATCGGCGGAGCGCTCCGCCACCACGGTCCTTAGGTACACGCTTATGAGCACCCCGGCGGCTAGCAGCGCCAGCAACCCTGCGCCGATAAGCAGCATGCGCAGGCCGCGGCTGGCGGCGGTCAGGTCGCCAGCGGCGTCGGCGGCGCGGCCAACGTTCACCGCGCCACCGGTCTCGTTACGCAGGGTCTCGGCCACCACCCCGACGGCGCTGCCGTCCGTAGCTACGTCAATGCGGGTCAGCGCGTTCCGGCCGCCGGTGAAGAGGGCTTGCGCCTGCGGCAACCACAGCTGCACCACCCGTTCGCTGGCCGCGGCGTCGCCGAAGGGGTGGTACACGCCCACGACGCGCAGCACCTCGACCCCTTCCGGCGTGAGTAGCGAGACGTCGCTACCCGGACCCGCGTCGAGCTCTACTGCCGCTGCGTACGAGAGCAGCGCCACCTGAGTGTCGCCCGGCTCCAGCTGCCGGCCGGCCACAATGGAGAACGGTCTAAGGCTCTCTTCCGCCGCCGGTTCGACACCGCGCACACTGACGCCCAGCCGCACCTGATCCACGAAGAGGTAACTGCGGCGCTCCAGCACGGGCGCGGCCGCGCCCACCCCCGGCGCCTCACGCACGGTCTGTAGCCACCGGCCGTCCAGGCCAGCGTCCGCGGAGCCGCTTACCTCCAGCTCGGCCCAGCCCACTACGCCCCGCACGAAGCCGGAGTAGGTGCGGCTCAGCGAGTCGTTCACGAGTAGCACGGCGGCCAGCAACGTGAGGCCGACAGTCAGGCCGAGCACCATGAGCAGCGCACGCAGCCAGTGGCGGCGCCAGTAGTTGAGCGCCAGGCGGATGGGCACCCGGCCCCGGCCGATCAGCGGCGTGCCCCTCATGTCAGGCTCGCTCCAGGCGGCCAGCTACCAGCCGGTGAGCGGACCCCGCGTACGCGGCGGCCCTGGCGTCGTGCGTGGCCATGAGCACGGTCAGTCCATGATCCTCGACCTGGCCGGCTAGCAGCCGCATGACCTCGTCGGCCGCCACGGAGTCGAGCCCCGCGGTGGGCTCGTCGGCCACCAGCAGGTCGGGTTCGTTCACGAGGGCGCGGGCTAGCTGGAGGCGGTGCTGTTCGCCCTGACTGAGTTCACCGGGCAGCTCCGTCGCCAGGTGCTCAAGGCCCAGGCTCATAAGGAGCGACCGAGCGCGCTCCATGGCGGGCTGCGCCTGCGCCCCAGCCAGTAAGAGCGGCAGCGCCACGTTGTCGGCCGCCGTGAGCGTGTCTATGAGGCTGTGATCCTTGAAGAGCAGCCCAACCCGCGCGAGGCGCAGCTCGGCCACGCGCGCCTCAGAAAGTTCGTTTATGAGCGTGCCGCCCAAGCGCACCGTGCCCGCGGTGGGGCGCTGCAGTCCCACGCACAGCTCGAGGAGCGTGGTCTTGCCCGACCCGGAGGCGCCCGTCAGCGCCACGAAGCCACCTTTTGCCACGCTTAGGTCTATGCCCACGAGCACCGCCTGCTCGGCGCCGCGGCGCAGGAAGCTCTTGGTGACGCCCCGCAGCTCCAGTTGTGCGCTCTGCGCGGCCGCGACCGGCCGCTGAGAGCTGGCTGCGCGGGCGGCAATGGTCACCGCTAGCTCGCTTCCCTTTTCAGCCTCGCGGCCAGCTTGGCCTCGCAGTGATCCAGCCAGCGCAGATCGGCTTCGCAGTGGAAGATGGCGGCGTCCAGCAGCATGTGTTCCACCTCGAGCTCGGCGGGCGACCTGGCCTCAGCGGCCGGCTCCGCCTGCGCGCTGCGGCGCTTGGCGAGCGTGAGTTCACGCATGTGTTCGGAATAAGTCTGCCGGTACTCGCTGATGAGCGCCAGCAGTTGCTGCGGCGGCCGACTGGCCATGACGGCTAGGCGCACGAACAGTTCGTCGCGCAGGGGGCGCACGCGCGCGTTGCTGCGCTCCAGCCAGCGGTCCAGCGCCAGCCTGCCCTTCTCCGTGACCTCGTAGACCTTGCGTTCGGGGGCGTTCTCGGCGCTCTCTACCGTGTAGTTCACCAGACCGTCGGCGGCTAGCCGCTCCAGCGACTGGTAGATCTGGCCGTGGTTAAGCTCCCAGAAGCCACCGGTGAACTGCTCGAAGCTGCGCTTGAGCTCGTACCCGTGCTGAGCTTCCCTTGCCAACAGCCCGAGCAGCCCGTACTTGACCGACATAGTTCGGCGAGTTTAGCACGGGGCTGTTAGGCGCCCGAGCGGCGGGGGTAGAATCTCGGCATTAAGGAGTCGCCATGGCCGACGACAACAACACCACACCTAAGAACCTTCGCAGCAGAGCGGTTACCCAGGGAGACCAGCGCGCGCCCAACCGGGCCATGCTCCGCGCGGTCGGTTTCGAGGACGCCGACTTCCGCAAGCCCATCATCGGCATCGCCAACGGGCATAGCACCATCACCCCCTGCAACCTGAGCCTAGGCGACCTCTCGGACGCCGCCGACGCCGCTGCCCGCGCCGCTGGGCTCATGCCGCAGATGTTCGGCACCATCACGATCTCCGACGGCATCTCCATGGGCACCGAAGGCATGAAGCTGAGCCTGGTGTCGCGCGAGGTCATCGCGGACAGCATCGAGACGGTCGGGCGCGGCCAGTCGCTGGACGGCATGCTGGCCGTGGGCGGCTGCGATAAGAACATGCCGGGCGCCATGATCGCGCTGGCGCGCCTCAACATCCCCAGCATCTTCGTGTACGGCGGCACCATCAAACCCGGTCACCTTGACGGCGAGGACCTCACCATCGTCAGCGTGTTCGAGGCCGTGGGCGCGCACGCGGCGGGCCGCATCTCGCTTGAGCAGTTCCGCGAAGTGGAGACCCACGCCTGCCCCGGCGCCGGCTCCTGCGGCGGCATGTACACGGCCAACACCATGTCCTCGGCCATCGAGGCCATGGGCATGAGCCTGCCGTACTCGAGCACCATGGCGGCAGTGGACGCCGAGAAGCACGACAGCGCCGAGGAGAGCGCCCGGGCGCTGGCGAAGCTGATCGAGCAGCAGATCCTGCCGCAGCAGATCATGACGCGCAAAGCGTTCGAGAACGCCATCCGGGTGATCATGGCTGTGGGCGGCAGCACCAACGCCGTCCTGCACCTGCTGGCCATGGCGCACGCCATGAACGTGGACCTCAGCATCGACGACTTCGAAGCCTTGCGGCGCACCACGCCCGTCCTCTGCGACCTGAAGCCCTCCGGCCGGTACGTGGCCACGGACCTCCACGCCGTGGGCGGCGTGCCGCTGGTCATGCGCATGCTGCTGGACGCGGGCCTCCTGCACGGCGACTGCCTGACGGTCACGGGTAAGACGGTGGCCGAGAACCTGGCTGACGTGCCCTCCACGCCGCCTGAGGGCCAGGACGTGGTGCACGCCTTCAGCGATCCCCTCTACGACGTGGGGCACCTGAACGTGCTGCGCGGCAACCTAGCACCAGAGGGCGCCGTGGCTAAGACCACGGGCCTCAAGAACACCCGCATCACGGGCCCGGCCCGCGTGTTCGAGAGCGAGGAAGAGAGCCTGGCGGCCATCCTCTCCGACCAGATCCGCCCCGGCGACGTGATGGTCATCCGCAACGAGGGCCCGCGCGGCGGCCCCGGCATGCGCGAGATGCTCTCCCCCACCAGCGCCATCGTCGGTCGCGGCCTGGGCGACTCCGTGGGGCTCATAACCGACGGGCGCTTCTCAGGCGGCACCTACGGCTTCGTGGTCGGCCACGTGGCGCCCGAAGCGTTCGTGGGCGGCCCCATCGGGCTGGTGCACGAAGGCGACCTCATAACTATCGACGCCGAGCACAACCTGCTGCAGCTGGAGGTCTCCGAGGAGGAGCTCAGCCGCCGCCGGTCAGAGTGGGTGCAGCCCGAACCGCGTTACCGGCGCGGCGTGCTGGCCAAGTACGCGCAGCAGGTGTCGAGCGCCTC
>JBBAFX010000123.1:0-7184 GCA_041655195.1 Trueperaceae bacterium | reverse complement strand
GGCCAAGGGCCTCGGTCAGTCCGTGCGCGAGTTCCGCAAGGGCATTAAGGACATGCGCAACGACATCGAAGAGGATGTTGCCGACAAAACCAAGGCCGCGCCCGTTTCCACCGCCGCGGCAAGTTCCGCTACGCCTGAAAGTCCCGCCAACTCCGCAGACGGCGCTAACCAGGGCTGAGCGCAGGTTACAGGCAGGCTAGGTATTTAGGTTGAGGTGGCGTGGGCCGTTGACCACCAGCTTCCGCACTTTCACGCTCCGCCGGCACCCGCGGTGAACCCGTGACGCTCATCGAGCACTTCGAGGAGCTCCGCAAGCGGCTCTTCATAGCGCTTGGCGCCTGGGTCGTGGCCTCGGGCGTTGCGTTCGTGTTCCGCTTCGACGTGCTGGGCTGGCTCCGCGCCCCGCTACCCGACAACATGGTGCTCAGTTACTTCTCGGTCCTGGAGCCGTTCACGGTCTCCATGCAGATCGCGTCGTTCTTCGGCTTGGTGCTGGCCTCCCCCATCATCCTCGGTCAAGTGTGGGGCTTCGTGGCGCCAGGGCTCTACAAGGAGGAGCGGCGCTACGCCGTGCCGTTCATCCTCTTCGCCGCGCTCGCCTTCGCCGCGGGCGTGGCTTTCTCGTACTACGTGGTGCTGCCCTTCACCCTGCCGGTGCTGCTCGCCTTCCTGGGTGACGAGGCCCAGGGTCTCCTCTCCATCGGGCGCTACATCTCTACCCTGCTCATGCTTATGGGCGTGTTCGGGCTCATGTTCGAGATGCCCGTGCTGGGTTTCCTCTTCGCGCGCATCGGCATCCTGCGCTCCGAACCGCTGGTGAAGCACCGCCGCTGGGCCATCGTCGTCGGCCTGGTCGGCGCCGCCGTGCTCACCCCCACCGGCGACCCGTTCAACCTGGCGCTGGTGGCTGTGCCCCTACTGATCCTGTACGAGGTTACGGTCGGCGTAGTCCGCGTCTCGCAAAGGAAGGTCGGTAGGACTAGCATGGACCATGCTCGAGAAGATCCAGAGCCTACGGGCTGACATCGACGACCTGAACCTGCAACTACTCGAACTCCTGTCGCAGCGGGCGCGCATAGCCAAAGAGATCGGCGCACTGCAAACGGCTAACGGCAGCTCGCAGTACGACCCCGTGCGTGAACAGGCCATGCTGGACACCCTCGTGGCCGCCAACCAGGGGCCGTTCGACGACGCCACCGTGAAGAGCCTCTTCAAGCAGGTCTTCCAGGCCAGCATGCAACTGGGGCAAACCCAGCAGAAGAAGAGCTACCTGACCTCCCGCACCTCCAAGGCTGCCGACACGGTGGTCGACGTGCGCGGCACGCTCATCGGCAGCAAGCACTCGCCGGTGCTCATAGCCGGCCCCTGCGCCATAGAGTCCGCTGAGCAAGTGGACGCCGTGGCGCGCCACTTAGCCGAGAGCGGCGTGAAGCTCTTCCGTGGCGGAGCGTACAAGCCGCGCACCGACCCGTACTCGTTCCAGGGACTAGGCGAAGCGGGCCTCGAAATCGGGCGCGCGGCCGCCGACCGCTACGACCTGGCGTTCGTGAGCGAGATCATGAGCACCACGGACCTCCCCCTCTTCGAGGAGTACGTGGACGTGCTGCAGATAGGCGCCCGCAACATGCAGAACTTCAACCTGCTCAAGGCGGTGGGGCGCAGCCGCAAGCCTGTGCTCCTCAAGCGCGGGCTGGCTGCCACCATCGAAGAGTGGCTCATGGCCGCGGAGTACCTCCTCTACGAGGGCAACCCCAACGTCATCCTGTGCGAGCGCGGCATCCGCACGTACGAGCGCTACACCCGCAACACGCTTGACGTTTCGGCCGTGGCGCTGGCCAAGCTCGAGAGCCACCTGCCCGTGCTGGTGGACGTGACTCACTCCGGCGGCCGGCGCGACCTGCTCGTTCAGCTCACCAAAGCGGGACTGGCGGTGGGCGCGGACGGCATAATGGTGGAAGTGCACCCCAACCCCGCAGTGGCCCTCTCCGACCAGAAGCAGCAGATCGATTTCGCTGCGTTCGACGCTTACCTCGCCGACACCGGGTACCACACCAAGCTGAGCGAGAAGCGCGTCGAGCTTTACGGCTTCTGAGGTAGGCGCGTGGCGGGACTGACGGACCTCTTCGCCATGGCCCTGAAGGCCATGGAGGTGGCGCCCAGCAACAACACCGCCCGCTGCCTCAACAGCACGGAAGGGGCGGGCGCCTGCAGCGCCTGCTTAGACGTGTGCCCGCACAGCGCCGTGAGCATCGAGCGGCTCGTGCAGATCGACGGGGTGGACTGCACCGGCTGCGGCCTGTGCGTGCGGGCCTGCCCGTCCGAGGCGCTGGAGATGCAGACGCGGCTGCCCGCCAGCACCACCGCCGTGCGCTGCTCGCAGGTGACCGGCAGCGCGCCCTCAGTCCGCTGCCTAGCGCAGCTCTCGGCCACCGACATGCTGCGCCTGGGCGCCGCCGAGGGCAGCCTGACGCTCGGGCACGGCGTTTGCGAAGGCTGCAAGATCGGCGACGCCACCGCCCCGAACGTGGCTCGCGCCACAGCGGAGCGCGCCGCGCAGTTAGCAGCGGTGCTGGGCAAGGAACTGCAGGTGAGCGTGGAGAGCGTGGAGAGCCTAGGCGACGAGCGCAGGCGCCGCAACGTGGTCTCGCGCCGGCAGCTGTTCGGGGGCGGCCTCAAGGAAGCGCAGCGGCTGGCCGCCGACGCACTGGCGCCCCTCGAACGCGTCCTGCCAGGCGAGGAGGACGCGCCGCCTGACGCCGAGCCGCTCCCGCACGAGCTCCGGCGCCGCTACCAGGCGCTGCAGATCGCTGAACCGGAACCCACCAGCGCGGTGCCGTGGCGCTTACCGCGCGTGGACGACGGCTGCATCCTCTGCCCCGCCTGCACCCGCGCCTGCCCCACGGACGCCTTCTCGCGTGACTTCAGCGGCGAGGAGGGCGTGCTGCTGCTCGACCCGGAGCGCTGCGTCGGCTGCGACGCGTGCGTGCGCGCCTGCCCCGTGAAGGTCATCAGCATGGACGACGAGGTCACCTGGGGCGAACTGTCGGGCGGCAAGCAGGAAGCGTACCGGGCGTCGCCAGAACGGCGCACGCCGGGCTCGTTCCACCGCTGAGTACTAAGGCCACGACTCTCCCCACCGCCACTCAACACCGCTTACCTGACCTAACAGGGCCGTGGGGGCGTTCCACAGCCGGCGCTGGTAGACAGCCTCCCCGCGCGGACAGGAGGCGTACACTTGCAGCATGACCGTCGACGCCTGGGTGCTCGAAGCCGTCGAAGCGGCCAGTAACAGGGGTGTTACCCTCCGCGATGTGCAGCGTAATATCGACGAGAAGCACTTCGAGGAACTGGCCGTGGACACGCTCGAAGCCTCCCTGGCTGGGCTCCTCGAAGCCGGACGGATCACGTTAGAGGGCGAGCGGTACCACCCAGCCAAGCGCACCTCCAAGGAGGACGCCCTCAAGAAGCTGTTCGGCGACGGTTGAACCAACCTCGAACGCACCCGGCAAGCGGCGCGGGAGCGGCGCACAGGTGCGCCGCGAGATGACTAGGAGGGGTCGATGACGACCACCATGGCCAAGGGCTCAGCACTAACCCTCACAGATTTCTACGACGTCGATTCTCTGTACGACAGCGAGGAGCGCCTCATACAGGGCAGCGTGCGCGAGTTCGTGCGTTCCGAGGTGCTGCCGCACGTGGGCGACTGGTGGCAGGAGGGCCACTTCCCGCCCGAACTGGCCCGCCGCTTCGGCGAGTTGGGCGCGCTGGGCGTAACGCTGCCCGAGAAGTACGGCGGCGCGGGCGCCAGCTACAGCGCCTACGGCTTGGTCTGCCGCGAGATCGAGTACGTGGACTCCGGCATGCGCTCCTTCGTGAGCGTGCAGTCGAGCCTGGTCATCTTCCCCATCCACGCTTACGCCACCGAAGCCGTCAAGCAGGAGTGGCTGCCGCGGCTAGCGTCCGGCGAGGCGGTCGGCTGCTTCGGCCTCACCGAGCCCGACGCGGGCTCCGACCCCGGCGCCATGCGCACCCGCTGCCGCAAGGTAGGTAACGAGTGGGTCATCAACGGCGTCAAGCGCTGGATAACGAGCGGCTCCCGCGCGGATGTGGCCGTGGTGTGGGCGAAGGACGAGGAGTCCGGCAAGGTCATGGGCTTCGTGGTCCCAACCGCAACGCCCGGTTTCCAGGCCGTGGATATCAAGACCAAGGCCTCCATGCGCGCCAGCGTCACTTCCGAGCTGTACCTCGACGACGTGGTCGTGCCGGACGGTAACCGCCTGCAGGTCGAAGGCCTCAAAGGGCCGCTGTCCTGCCTGAACCAGGCGCGCTTCGGCATAGCGTTCGGCGTCATGGGCGCCGCCCAGGCCTGCTTCGATGAGGCCGTGGCGTACGTCTCCGACCGCCCGGCGTTCGGCGAGCCGCTAGCTGCCAAGCAGATCGTGCAGGAGCGCCTGGCCGACATGCTGAGCGAGATCACCAAGGGCACGCTCCTCTCCTATCGACTGGGGCGCCTCAAGGAAGAGGGCAAGGACCACCCCTCCCGCGTGTCGCTAGCCAAGCGCGATAACTGCCGCAGCGCACTGACGGTGGCGCGTTCCGCCCGCGACATGCTGGGCGGTAACGGCATCACCACCGAGTACGCGGCCATACGCCACATGCTCAACCTGGAGACCGTGGCCACCTACGAAGGCACCGACACCGTGCACACGCTGGTCCTAGGCCGCGAGATAACGGGGCATAACGCCTTCTGAGGCACTAAGTTCACTCGACTGATGGGGCGGGCCACGCGGTCCGCCCCTTTTTTCGTGCGCTAGCTACGCGGTCACAGAGCCGGTGGGCTTGACGGCAGAACAGTCAGAACAGCAGAACTGTCAGAACAGCAGCCGCGCCACCACCACGACCACCACCAGCGCCAGGCCGCGTAGCAGGTGGTTGGGCCACTCCACTTTGCCTATCACCAGCCGCGCGTTCAGGAACGAGGCCACGAACGTAAGCGCAGCGCCTAGCAGCAACAGCCACCAGGCCGACTCGAGCCGGTAGGCGTACGCCACCGCGGTGACGGTGAGCACCATGGCCGCCAGCAGGAAAAGCCGCGCCACCAGGGGCCGGCGCCGGCTGACCGCCCAGGAGCCGAAGGTATTGATGACGGTGAGGACGAGTGCCACCAGCAGCAGCAGGAGATGCACGCCTCAGTCTAGCTGCAAGTTGGAAAGGGTGTCGACAGGGTCGAGGCCCGTGAGCGCTTCCGGCAGGTCGACCACTTGAACGGGCTTGTGGAGCAGCTTCTCCACCCGCCGCGCCAGCCACGCGTCAGAGCCCGCGCCGGGGTCCACCACCAGGCGCAGGCGGCTCACGGCCGAACGGCGCGCGGCCAACCGAGCGGCGCCGAGCGTCTCCGCGTCCGTGTCCACCAGTTGCGGGTCGGCGCGCAGGCCCTCCGCGCGGAGCTCAGCGGGGTCCAGCCGGTGCTGGGAGACCACATGCTCGCCGGGCGCAGCGACGGCCTTGGCCAGGGCGTCGTTAAGGAGCCACGGTTGCCCGATGAGGGCCACGGTGGCCAGCTCGCCGGGGCGGTAGTTCCAGGTCACCGGCGCCGGCTTGTAGGGCTTCAGCTGCGAGCGCACGCGGCTCCAGACGCGGCCCACGAGCGCCGCTTCGCGCGTCAGCGACTGCAGGAAGGCCACCGCCTCCGTTTCCACGCCAGCGTCCAGCTCGGCTGGCACGGGCCTGAGAGCCGGCAGGCCCGGCACCGCGCTCTGCAGCGCGCCCGGGAAGTCGATGATCCAGGGGTCCTGCCCCGCGCCGCGCGCCACGTCCGTGTCGCGGTTGAGGCGCGGCACCACCAGCACGTCGACCTCTTCGGCGAGGCTGACCGCCTGCGCCGCCGCCAGCCTGAAGGCGGCGCCGGGGACGTTCCGCACGGCTTCGTCCTGCAGCGCGGCCGTCACGCCCTCTAAGTTAGGGAACACGGCCTCAGCGCCGGCGGCCTCCGCCAGCTGCTGCCAGAAACGACCGTAACGGGGCCAGAGTAGTTGGGTCACGAAGCCGACGCGCACGGCTTGCGAGTTTAGCATCCGCCGGCGGCCGGTCAGGCCGCTACGCCCTCGGCGTCCTTCTCCAAGCGCCGCAGCAGGGCCGCGGCCAGTGCCAAGGCGGCTCCCTTATCCAGGTACTGGTTGCCGTTACCGCACTTGGGCGAGAGCACGCAGCGCGGGCAGCCCGCCGCGCAGGGGCAGGCGGCCAACAGGTCGTGAGCGGCCTGCAGCCAGGCGCCGAACGCGCTCGCGCCGGCGCGGGCGTACCCCACGCCGCCCGGGGCGCCGTCGTAAACGAACACCAGCGGCTGGCCCGAGGGCGGGTAGAGCGGGTAAGAGACCCCGCCCACGTCCGCCCGCTCGCACAGCACGAACGAGGGCAGCAGACCTATCAGGGTGTGCTCAAGCGCGTGCAGCGCCCCCGGCAGGTCCATGCCGGCGGGGAGCCCCTCCACGCCCTCCACGTCGAACCAGAGCGCCTGCGTGTCGTAACTCACCTCAGGCAGGTCCAGCACGCGCTCCTCCAACACCGTTTCTGAGAAGTAACGCTTGCGCACGTACCCCACCACCTGGTGGCGCACCCGCACCCGGCCGACCCGCACGCCAGGCGGGGGCGCCGCCAACTCGCCCGCTACCAGCTGCCGCTCCGGCAGGGGGCCCAGGATCTCGATGTCGGTCTCGGAGCGCGGCTGCGTGTAGTAGTCCTCTATGTGGGGTAGCAGGCGCGCTACGCCGCGCTCCAGGTCGAGCGACGCCACCAGGTACTGCTCGCCCTGATGCAGGTGAACGGCGCCCGGGTGCAGCTCCCTCAGCGCGGTGGCGAAGTCGGTGGCGCCAAGCGAGCGGCCCATGCCGTCCTTCAGCCGCACCAGCTTGCCGCCCGTGCCGCGCAGCTGCACGCGCCGGTGCGGGTAACGGCTCACGGAGCGGTAACGGCCCGCGCTCGGCATCAACCCTTCTAGCGTGGCCAGGTCCAGCCAGGGCGCCACTAGGTCCTCACCCGGCGCCAGCGGCAGCTCCGCCGCGGCGCAGAGCAGGTGGCGGGGGTGCAGTTCGTCGTTGAAGGGGTCCGCCACGGCGTCCTCCACCGGGCCGTCGACCAGCGCGCCTTGGTGCGTGCGGTAGTACTCGTCTAGCGGATCGGCGCCC
>JBBAFX010000122.1:0-7187 GCA_041655195.1 Trueperaceae bacterium | reverse complement strand
ACCTGCTGTGAGGTGCCGGGGTGACCCGGGTGCGCCTTGGCTAAGACGGTGCAGCCGGCGGCGAGGGCCGCGGCGGTGTCGCCGCCCGCCACGGAGAACGCGAACGGGAAGTTACTGGCGCCGAACACGGCCACGGGGCCGAGCGGCCGGCGGATGGCGCGCACGTCGGGCTTAGGGGCGGGCTTGCGGTCAGGGTCGCCGGGGTCCACGCGGGCGCCGAGCCAGGCGTCGTCCTCGATCAGGCCCGCGAACATGCGCAACTGGTTGCTGGTGCGCAGCACCTCGCCGCGTAGGCGCGCTTCAGGTAGCGCCGTCTCGGCCATGGCCAGTGGCACCAGGCTGTCGGTGGCGGCGTCGAGGCCGTCCGCAGCTGCGCGCAGGAACGCGGCGCGCTGGCTGCCCGGCAGGCGCGAGTAGGCTCGGAACGCCTCTTTGGCGCGGGCGCCCAGCTCCTTCAGCTCAGCCAGGGTGGTGACGCGGTGCTCGGGCCCTTCCGGCTGGCCGGTGGCCGGGTTCACGGCCCGGAAGGTGCGCGCCGCCGTTTCGGCGGCGTTGCTCACGCCAGTTCCTCGAGCTTAGGCCGGCTGGCGAAGCCGTCCTCGATGACCTTCATGACGGCGGCGCGTTCGGCGCCCTCCAGCTCGAAGCGGGGGCCGCGCACGCGGGAGGAGCCCCAGCCGGCGTACTCGACGGCCAGCTTGATCATCTGCACGAACTTGGTGCCGATATCCAAGCGCAGGAGCGGGAGGAACCAGGCGTACAGCTCGAACGCTTCGTCGTTGCGACCGGCGCGCGCCAGGTCGAAGAGGCGCACGGACTCGGCGGGCATGGCGTTGACCATGCCAGCGATCCAGCCCACGGCGCCCGTGTGGATGGCCTCCACGATGAGGTCGTCCACGCCGATCAGGATCTTGAAGTCTTCGTTCATGAGCGTGCGCAGCCAGGTGATGCGGCGCATGTCGGCGCTGGATTCCTTGATGGCTTCCATGTGCGGGAACTCGGCGGCCAGCTCCGCGATCTGCGGGGGCAGGAAATCGGTCTTGTAGGCGATGGGGTTGTTGTAGAGCATGCACGGCAGGTCGGTGGCCTTGAAGACCTCGCGCACGTGGCCGCTCATCTCGCGGTAGTCAGAGGAGTACACGTAGGGCGGCAGCACCATGAAACCGCTAGCGCCGGCGGCCTGCGCGTCCTTCGTGAAGCGGGCGGCTTCGGCGGTGGAAAGGGACGAGACCATGGGTATGACGGGCGCCACGCCGTCAAGGGCGGTGGCGAGGGTCTCGACCGTCTTGATCTTCTCGTCGTAAGTGAGGGTGGCCGCTTCGCCGAGCGACCCGAAGGGCACGATGCCCGTGCTGCCCGCGTCGACCATCCAGCGCGCGTGCTCCGCCTGGAGCTTGTAGTCGATGCTGTAGTCCTCGTTGAACGGCGTGGTGATGGCGGGGATGACACCTTCCCAATTGACCTTCATACCAACACTCCTTCCTCTCTCGCGGCCCTGAGCCGCTCCTCCACGATCTGCAGGTTGGTGCTCACGTGCCTGCTCATGGCCTCCGCGGCGGCGTCTTCGTCGCCGCGGCTTATGGCTTCTACTATGCGCGCGTGCTGAGCGCGCGCGTCGGCGCTCACGTTCACGTCGCGCGTGAGGATTTTGACGCGCATGACCCGCTCGCTGAGCTTCTCCACCAGCTCCTCCAGCACGGGGTTGCCGGAGAGGCGCGCCACCAGCGCGTGGAACTCGTTGTCGGTGCGGATGTGCTCGGCCTGATCCTCTGGGTCCACGGCGGTCATGGCCTCCAGGTGCTGGCTCAGCTCGGCGCGCGCCTCGTCGTTAACGTTGCGGGCCGCCAGGCCGGCCGCCATGCTTTCGAGCCGGTTGCGGACCTCGTAGGTGGCTACCGCCTCCTCGAGGCTGAGGCCCCTGACCCTGACGCCGCGGTTGGCCTCGATCTGCAGGAGGCCCTCCTGTGCGAGCTGCCTGATGGCCTCCCGCACGGGGGTGCGCGACACCTCCAGCGCCTCGGCGAGTTCCTGTTCGCGCAGCCACTGGCCGGGTTCCAGCCTGCCAGTCAGCAGTTCACGCCGAAGGTGCTGGTATACCCCTTCGGCCACCGTCTGCGGCCGTTGAAAACGTGGCATGGCATATTGTATGTTGCATACAACCCAAAGGCAAGGCCTGTCGCAAGGCAGAAACGAGGTTCTCCAGACTGTGGATGTAACTCCCCCTACGCACCCCACTCTCGCGCGAACACGTATGCACACTCGTAACGAAAGGGACCACATGCATTCCAAGTACGGCGCCACCGCGGCGCGTTTCGTGACCCTGCTGGTAGTCGGCCTGGTGCTCTCCATGGCCGCCGCCCAGACCCACCTGAACATCGCTATGCCGGGCTCCACCGGCGCCCCCGCCGACCCGCAGCGCGCCTCCGACATGGGCGCCTACACGGTGGCCGAGATGATCGCCGATACCCTCGTCATCTACGCCGACAACGAGTACCAGCCCGCCCTGGCCGAAAGCTGGAGCACCTCCGCCGACGGCACGCAGCACACCTTCAACCTGCGCCCCGGCGTTACCTTCCATAACGGCGAGCCCCTCACCGCGGAAGCCGTGGTGTTCAACTTCGAGCGCATCATGAACCCGGAGGATCCCCTCCACGCAGCGGGTCAGCTGACCGCCGTCACTAACCTGGAGGCGCTCGACGAGCTCACCTTCCGCATAACGCTCGGCAGCGTGGACCCCGACTTCATCCTCAAGCTCACGAACGTATGGATGGTGGCCCCCGGCTCCGTAGGCGGCGACTCCGCCCCCGTGGGCAGCGGCCCCTTCCAGATCACTCGTTACCTGCCGGACCAGCAGATCGACCTGGTGCGTTACGACGACTACTGGGGCGGCACCCCCGTCTTCGAGACCGCCAGCATCCGCAACATCCCTGAGCCCGGCACCCTCGTGCTCGAACTCGAAGCTGGCGCCGTGGACCTGATCACCTTCGCGCCCAACAGCCACGTCCACCGCCTGGAGGGCCTCGGCTTCAGCCCCATGCTGTTCGGCTCGGTTAACACCGCCGTGCTGGCCATCAACAACGCCACCGTCACCGACACCGACCTGCGCCGCGCCATCTGCTACGCCCTCGACCGCGACGTGCTCCTCAACAACGTGTACGCCGGCATGGGCCGCCCGCAGACCACCCTGGCGCTGCCCGAAGGCTGGGCCTACAACCCGGACGTGCCGGGCTTCAACTACGACCCCGAGCGCGCCATAGAGATCCTCGAAGCCGCCGGTTACGTCGACACCAACGGCGACGGTATCCGTGAGAAGGACGGCGTGCCCCTCAACCTCGACTTCCAGGCCCGCGGCGACGGCGAATGGCTCCTCGCCACGCAGGTCATGCAGCAGTTCCTGGGCGACGTCGGCATCGGCACCACCATCACCGCTTCGGACCGCGACACCTACTACGCCAACATCCGCACCGGCGCTTACGACCTCGGCTGGTGGCTCAGCAACGCTCAGCCCGAACCGCCCATCGTTGAGTACGTGTTCCACTCCGAGGACTACTGGAACGTCGTTCAGTTCCACCGTCCGGAAGTCGACGAACTCGTAACGCTCGGCCGCTCCACTCCCGACCAGGAAGTGCGCGCCGAAGGCTACCGCGAGCTGCAGCAGATCTTCTTCGACGAGGCCATCCAGTGCCAGCAGTTCTGGGTCCAGCAGGCTCACGTCCTGAGCCCCGAACTGGAAGGCGTGGTCACCACCTCGCGCGGTGCGCTCCTCTACCCGCACCTCTGGCGCTTCAAGTAAGCGATCGACTAACGGGGGCGGCGCTGCCATGCGCCGCCCCCTTCCCTAGCTCCGCCTAAACGTCTAGGAGTCAGATGTACAGCTACATCGCGAACCGGCTCTTGTACGCGGTATTCGTCGTGCTCGGCGTGCTGACGCTGGTGTTCCTCGCGATGCACCTCACGCCCGGCGACCCGGTAGATATGCTCATCCCGGCCGAAGGCGGCGGGGGCGGCAGCAGAGAGTTAGCCGCCCAGCTGCGCGCCCGCTACGGCCTCGACCAACCCCTATACGTTCAGTACGTCAAGTATGTTACGAACGCCTTCCAGCTGGACCTGGGCAACTCCATCCGCACCGGCCGCCCGGTGCTGGAGGACCTCAAACGCCTCTACCCGGCCACCTTTGAGCTCACAGTCGCCAGTCTCTTGGTCGCCACCATCCTCGGCGCCGGCGCCGGCATCCTCGCGGCGCTCAAGCGCAACGGCATAGTCGACAACATCGTCATGACGCTGGCGCTCATGGGCGTGTCGCTGCCGGGCTTCCTGTTGGGCCTGCTGCTCATGCTGGTGTTCGCGCTGCAGCTAGGCTGGCTGCCACCGTCGGGCCGCGTGGGCGGCTTCGGCTGGGACGGCATCCGCCACCTGATCCTGCCAGCAACCACCCTGGGCGTTGCGGCCGCTGCCATCATCGCGCGCCTGGTGAGAAGCGCCATGCTGGACGTGCTGAGCGAGGATTACGTGCGCACGGCACGCGCCAAGGGGCTCTCCGAGCGCATCGTCGTGCTGCGCCACGCGCTCAAGAACGCCCTCATACCCATCGTCACCGTGCTCGGCCTCGAGTTCGGTGGGCTGCTCTCCGGGGCCATCATCGCCGAGACCATCTTCGCCTGGCCCGGTTTGGGCCGCTACCTGATCAGCGGCATCACCGGTAAGGACTTCCCCACCGTGCAGGGCGCGGTCATCGCCATCTCCGCCACCTTCGTGCTGGTGAACCTGGTCGTGGACCTCATCTACACGGCTCTCGACCCGCGGGTGCAGTACCAGTGAGACGCAACCTCAGGCGCTTCTTCCGCAACCCGCTCACGTGGCCCGCGCTCGTGGTGCTGCTGGCGCTGGTGGTGGCGGCCGTGTTCGCACCGCAGCTCGCCACGCACCAACCGAACCGCCAGGACTTTCTCGCCATCCTCCAGCCGCCCAGCGCCGAGCACTGGCTCGGCACCGACGAGCTGGGG
Organism: Trueperaceae bacterium; assembly: GCA_041655195.1. GTDB lineage: Bacteria > Deinococcota > Deinococci > Deinococcales > Trueperaceae > JAAYYF01. The sequence continues at coordinate 2,184 of JBBAFX010000122.1, read as the reverse complement.
AGGGACATCTACACGCGCGTGCTGTACGGCGCCCGGATATCGGTGACGGTAGCCCTGCTGGCCGTAGGCTTAGGCGGCCTGACCGGCGTGCTCATCGGGCTGTTCGCTGGCTTCTTCGGCGGCGCCACCGACAACGTGCTCATGCGCATCATCGACGTTCTACTCGCCTTCCCGGGCATACTGCTGGCCATCCTTATAGCCAGCACCATGGGCGCCGGACTGACCTCCATAATCGTGGCGGTGGCCGCGTACTCCGTGCCCACCTTCGCGCGCATAATGCGCAGTTCGGTGCTGGCCGTGAAGAGCCGCGAGTTCGTGGAAGCCGCCCGCGCCGCCGGGTCGCGCAACTTCAACATCATGGTGCGGCACATCTTCCTCAACAGCTTCACCCCTGTGCTCGTCTACGCCACCCTGCTCATGGGCAGCGCCATCCTCACGGCGGCGGCCCTCTCGTTCCTGGGGGTGGGCATCAACCCGCCCACCGCCGAGTGGGGCGCCATGATCAGCGCCGGCCGCAGCTTCATGCGCCAGGCGCCGCACATCATCCTCGGCCCTGGGGTGGCCATCTTCCTGACAGTGCTCTCCTTCAACATCCTGGGCGACGCGCTCAGGGACACCCTCGACCCGAAACGCTAAGGAGCGACCATGAGCAGCGATCGTAAGAGCAGAGCCGAGATGGACCTGACCCCCTTCGTGGCCGCGCGGCAAGCGCGGCTGGTGAGCCAGCTGGAGGAACTCGGTGTGGACGCGTTCCTCACCTTCAGCCCCGCCAACCGCCGTTACCTCTCCGGCTTCACGGGCTCGGCGGGTTACGTGCTGGTGACCCGCAGCGGCGGTACTGAGCTGTTCACCGACTGGCGCTACGTGGACCAGGCGCGGGCCGAGTCGCCTGGCTCCAAGGTCACCCTGTTAGGCGGCGACCGCCGCCTGTGGGGCCCGCTGGAGGCCAGCCTCAAGACCGCGGGCGCCTCGAAGGTGGCGTTCGAAGCAGCGCACGTGAGCCACGCTTTCGCGCGGGAGGCTGAGGCCGAACTGAAGGTGGAGTGGGTGCCGACCACCAAGCTGGTGGAGGGCCTGCGCTCCATAAAGGACGCCTACGAGGTAGCCAAGATGCGCGCCAGCCTGGCCATAGCCGAGCAGGCGTTCGAGCACATCCTGCCGTTCGTTAAGCCCGGCGTGACCGAGCATGAGCTGGCCGTGGAGCTGCGGCACCGCATGGAGCTGCTGGGCGCTCAGAACCAGCCCAACTTCCCTATCCTGGCCTCCGGCTGGCGCGCGGCGCTGCCGCACGGCCGCGCCAGCGACAAGGTCATCGAGAAGGGCGAGTTCCTCCTCTTCGACTACGGCGCCATTCTTGACGGCTACTACTCGGACATGACCCGCACCGTGGTGGTGGGCAAAGCCGACGAGCGCCAGCGCGAGATCTACCGCCTGGTTAACGACTCTAACGCCGCTGGCACCAAGCTGATGGGGGCTGGCAACACGGGGCAGGCCGTGGACCGCGCCTGCCGCGTGCCGCTTCTAGAGGCAGGTTACGAGGGCCAGATACACGGCTACTCCGTGGGGCACGGCCTGGGGCTCGAGATCCACGAGGACCCGTTCATGAGCGAGGGTTACACCGCGCCCCTGCAGGCGGGCATGGTGGTGACCATTGAACCCGGCATCTATATCAGCGGCTGGGGCGGTGTGCGCATAGAGGACACCGTGCTGGTGACCGAGTCCGGACCGGAGGTCTTCAACACCTTCACGCACGATCTGCTAGAGCTATGAGCATGGAGTTCACGCACACCTACACCACGGTCGACACTCACACCGGCGGCGAGCCCCTGCGAATAGTCACGGCCGGTATCCCGCGCATACCGGGCGCCACCATCCTCGAGAAGCGGCGCTGGGTGAAGGAGAACCTCGACCACGTGCGCCGCGCGCTCATGCTCGAGCCGCGTGGGCACGCCGACATGTACGGCTGTTACGTCACGGAGCCCATAACTGAGGGCGCCGACATGGGCGTCATCTTCATGCATAACGAGGGTTACTCGGACATGTGCGGGCACGGCATCATCGCGCTGGCCACCGTAGCCGTGGCGCAGGGACTGGTGCCGCGCTCCTCGCCCGAAACGCGCGTTGGCATCGACTCGCCCGCCGGCTTCATCGAGGCGTTCGTGCAGTGGGACGGTAAGCGCGCAG
>JBBAFX010000121.1:0-7190 GCA_041655195.1 Trueperaceae bacterium | reverse complement strand
GCTCGATTACATCCCGCTGGGTTACCCGGCGGTTGCAGACCTGGATGTGACCCTGGCGCTGCGCCAGGCCGCCGCCGAGTACCTGGGTAAGCCCGCGTACGAAGGCGTGGTGTACACGCGCGACGCCTTCTACCGCCGAGACGACGGCCTCAACAAGCTCCTCACCGACGCAGGCGTGCTGGCCGCCGAGCAGGAGTGCTCCACCGTGTTCGTGGTGGGTTCACTCCTGAAGGTCAAGGTCGGCGCCGTGCTGGGCACCGACTCGAACATCTACTTAGACCCGCAGCCCACACGCGAGGAGAAGGAGGCCCTCTACCGCAAGGTGGAGCGCGAGACGATAGACATAGCCGTGGCCGCCGTCGACCGCCTGCACGCTGGCAAATGACGAACCAGCCGACCCGTTCCGCCCTGGAGGGCCGTGGCGTGAGCGAACCGTTCGCGCCCAGCGTGCGCACGCGCGACCTGCTCTTCACGAACGCCACCATCGTGGACGTGGTGCTGCAGAGCACCTACCGCGGCTGGTTCACGGTGGAGGCCGGCAGGTTCGTGGAGGTGGAGGCTGGCGACCCGTCTGAGGAGCAGCTGGCCGCCCTGGACGTAACCGAGCGGGTGGACTTGGGCGGCGCCTGGGTGCAGCCGGGCATGATCGATGCCCACATGCACATCGAGAGCAGCCTGATAACCCCGCGCCGCTTCGCGGAAACCGCCCTGAAGCGCGGCACCACCACCATCCTGCAGGACCCGCACGAGGTCGCCAACGTGCTTGGCGCGCCGGGTATCGAGTGGATGATGCACGCCTCGCGCGGCCTGCCCCTGCGCATCTACAGCGCGATCTCGAGCTGCGTGCCAGCCACGTCGGCCGACATCGAGACCCCCAACGCCTCAATCACCGCCGAGGAGGTCACGGCTTTAGCCGCGAACCATGACGTCATCGCCCTAGGCGAGGTCATGGATTTCCGGGGCCTCATCATGGGCAACCCGCACCTCAGCGGCATCGTAGCTGCCGGTGCTAGGTCTGGGATCAGCCTCGAGGGGCACGTGCCTAGTCTGTCTGGGCCCGAGCTGTCTCGTTACGTGGCGCACGGAATACGCTCGGATCACACGCTGGCCTCCCCCGCTAAGCTCCTGGAGGAGTTGCGTAAGGGGCTGTGGGTCATGATCCAGGAGAAGTCGCTGACGTCCGAGGTGGTGGCCGAGATCATGCGTCTGCCTGACCGCAGCCGCGTGATGCTGATAACCGACGACGTCATGCCCGACCGCCTGCTTAGCGGTCACATGGACCGCCTGGTGCGCGTAGCCGTGGAGCAGGGTTGGGCCCCGCTCGACGCCGTCGCGGCCGCGACGTTGCGGCCCGCCAGCTACTTAGGCTTCCACGACTTGGGGCTCATAGCTCCCGGCGCACGCGCGGACTTCCTAGTTATGGACGGCGAACTGGTATACCCGCCCCGCGACGTGTACGTGAATGGGGAGGCCGTAGTGACCGGCGGAGAGGTCGTTCCGTTCAAGGCGGAGACGCCGGGCGGCCCGGCCGGGGTGCGTACCAGCTTCGGCCTGCGCGGCGTGACCGCGGACGCGCTGCGTTTCGGGGGCACCGGCAGGGGCCACCGCATTTTGCGGGCGCGCGTCATAGAAGTGAACCAGGTGAACAGCTTCACCACACTCGCCGAGCGCGACGTAACGTTCAAGGACGGCGTGCCCGAGGACCAGGATCTGGCGCTGGCGTGTGTGATACCGCGGGCGGCGCTGACGGTGGGTGCGGCGGGGGCGGCCGGTGCGACCGATGGGACAGGCGCGGCCGGTGCGGCGGCAACCGGGTCAGCAGCGGCCGGCGCCGGAGTCACCGACCCTTACCAGCCGGTGGTCTGCCTGGTGGCTGGTTTCGGTCTCAAGCACGGCGGTTACGCCACCAGCTTCGCGCATGACAGCCATAACTTCTTCCTGCTGGGGCGCGACCCGGAAGCCATGCATGCGGCCCTTTCCGCCGTGGTCGACGCAGGGGGCGGCATGGCGTTCGCAGGCAAGGCGGGCTCGGGCGCAGGCGCCGCGGGCGGCGCGGGCGGCGTGGGCGGCGCAATCCCGGACGCGCCGACTGGGGGCACCAACGAGCCCCAGACCGAACGACCCCTCACCCTGCTGCCGCTCCCGTTGGCGGGTCAGCTCTCCGACGAGCCGGCCGAGCAGGTCGGCGCCACCTTCGCCCGCCTTGAGCAGGAACTGCGCGCGGCCGGCGTGGGCGTGAAAGCGCCCATACTCCTCCTCACGCTCCTATCGCTCTCGGTGAGCCCGGACTTCAAGGTGACCGATAAGGGCATCGTGGACGTGCAGGCGCGGCGGATTCTGGCGCCCGAGGTGGAAGAGTGAGCGGGGTCAACGGAGTGAGCGGCCCGGGCGGCTCGGGCGGCCCGAAAGCTCCGTCCCCGGAGCTGACCACCCGCCTGCGCGACCGCCTCGTAACCCTCTGCAAGGTAGCCAGCCCTAGCCGTAACGAACGCCAGATCGCGGACCTACTTACCGCCGAGTTCGAGGCGCTGGGCGCGAGCATCCGAGAGGACGACGCCGCGGTGGCCGTGAAAGGCAACGCCGGCAACTTGATCGCCGAACTACCGGGTGAGCGGCCAGGCCGCGTGGTACTGACCGCTCACATGGACACGGTGCCGCTAACGCCCGGCCAACCGCTCGAGCCGGTGGTGGAGGGCAGCATCGTCCGCGCCAGCGGCAAGCAGATCCTAGGCGCCGACGACAAGGCGGGCGTAACGGTAGTGCTGGAACTCATGCAGCGCGCCGCCGCCTTGCCAGCCGCGCAGCGACCCACGCTGCTGGCGGTGATAACCGTGTGCGAGGAGCTGGGCCTGAAGGGCGCACGCCACCTGGACGTAGCCCGCCTGAACGCCGATTACGCGTACTCGTTCGACGGTGAGGTGCCGGTAGGCGAACTGATAACCAGCGCCGTGTTCAAGGAGGACCTCACCCTTCAAGTCACGGGCCGCGCCGCCCACGCTGCGCTCGAGCCGGAGCGGGGCGTTCACGCCATCTTGGCCGCCGCGCGCGTAGTTGACGCCTTCCCCATGGGCCGCGTGGCGCCTGACCAGGTCGCCAATATTGGCGCCGTGCAGGGCGGCGGTCCCACCAACGTGGTGCCTGCCGAGGTGACCTTGCGGGGCGAGGCACGCGCCTTCAGCGAGGAGCGTCTAGAGGAGCTCATGGCAACGATTCGCGCCGGCTCCGAGGCCGCGGCGGCGACGGTGGGCGCCAGCGTGCGCCTACAACGCGAGCGGTTGTATGACGGTTACCGCATAGAAGACGACGCTACACCCATCGCGCGCCTCAGAACTGGCGCCGAACCGCTCGGCATAAGCGTCACGTCGGTAGCTTCGATCGGCGGCTCCGACACGAGCATCCTCAACCAGAAGGGCTTACCCACCGTGAACGTTGGCGTGGGCATGAACGAGATCCACTCCGTTAACGAGTGGATCGACGCTGCTGGCTTGGCGCGGGTTGTGGAGTGGGTGGGCGCGGCGTTGTTCTAGGGTCGAGCCGGCCCTCTCCTAAGAAAGCACAGGACGCAACTCTCCCAACGCACGGACTGAACCGCTAAGATTCTCGTATAGGGCTGCACCTATGAACCATCTTGCCTACGCACATAGCGTCGGGTAGACTCCAGCATCACAGCTTCGCCTGCGACACAGAAGGGCCGCAGGTAAAACCTACACCGACCGTACCGAACACGACCTCATGGGGCGCCGCACCAGCTGCGGGGTGTCCTCCCTTACTAGCTGCACGTTTCGTTCCGCGCCCGGCGCGGCGGAAAGGAGCAAGAACAAGGTGTCACAACGAGTCTCCCCCGAAGGGCCACTTGTGGCCACTTACTCCGTCGTGGCACGCGATCCGGTCACCTCGGATCTTGGCGTAGCCGTAGCCAGCAAGTTCCTCGCGGTCGGTGCCTACGTACCCTCGGCCAAAGCTGGGGTGGGCGCGGTCGCAACCCAAGCCCACGTCAACACCACTTATGGCCAGCGCGCCCTCGAGATGATGGAGAACGGCGCCACTCCCGACGACTGCGTAGAAGCGTTCCGCGCAGACGACCCCAACTTCGACGTGCGCCAGTTCGGCATCGTGGCTGCGGACGGCGCTAGCGCCAGCTGGACCGGCCCGAACTGCCACGTGTGGGCGGGTGGCGTTACGGGCCCCAACTTCGCGGCGCAGGGCAACATCCTGGCCGGCCCCGAAGTGGTCGACGAGCTCGTGCGCGTCATGGCGGACGAGAGCCTCGCCTTCCCCGAACGCCTGGTGGCGGCGCTGGCCGCTGCCGAGGCGGTGGGCGGCGATAAGCGCGGCCGCCAGTCGGCCTCTCTCCTGGTGGTGGGTCACCAGAAGGGCTACGCGGGCCTTACCGATAAGTGGATCGACCTACGCGTCGACGATCACGAGCAGCCCGTGACCGAGCTTGAGCGCATGCTCGGGCTACACCGCCTGTTCCTCGATAAACCGTCCCAGGAGCCCCTCGAACTGAGGGGCGCCGACGTGACCCTCCTGCAGGACATCCTGCAGCGGCACGGCTACCTGGACCGCGCGCCCACCGGCGCCTGGGACGACGCTACTCAGAACGCTCTGGAAGCGCTCTTCGGGGTCGAGAACCTCGAGGAGCGTTGGCACGTCGGCCCACGCATCGACCCTGTGGCCTGGGACCACATCCAGAAGAAACTAGGAGGCAAGTGATGAGAAGCTGGCTTAAGGGAGTCGCGCTGTTCGCGCTGCTGAGCTTAGGGTTAGCGTTCGCGCAGCCCGGCTCGCAAATCGTGATCGGCCTGCAAGCTGAACCCACCACCCTGGACGTTTCGCAACTGTCCGACTACAACTCTTCGCGTACAGCCATGGGCATGTACGAAGGGCTCGTGCGCTTCGGCGACGGCTCCACCGACATCGAGCCCGCGCTGGCCGAGCGCTGGGACGTCTCCGACGACGGTCTGGTCTACACCTTCTACCTCCGCGAAGGCGTGAACTTCCACGCCGGCACGCCCGTGAACGCTGAGGCCGTCAAGTTCACTTTCGAGCGCCAGACGGACCCCGAGCACCCGTACCACGACACCGGCGAGTTCCCGTACGCCGAGTTCACCCTCGGGAACATCAGCACCATCGAGGTGGTCGACGACCTCACGGTGCGCCTGACGCTCAACGAGACTTTCGCGCCGTTCCTGGCCAACATGGCCATGCACGCCGCCGCCATCGTGAGCCCCACCGCTGTCATGGAGTACGGCCGGGACTTCTCCGAGAACCCCGTGGGCTCCGGACCGTACCGCTTCGTGTCGTGGCGCCGCGGCGTTGAAGTGGTGCTGGAACGCAACCCGGATTATTGGCGCGTGACCCCGCAGGTGGAGCGCCTCATCTACCGCCCCATCATCGAGGACCAGGCGCGCCTCTCCGCGCTGGAAGCCGGCGAGATCGACCTTGCCGTCAACCTGCCGCCCGACGACCTGCCGCGCCTGCGTAACGACGCTAACTTCACCTTCGCTGAGCAGGCCGGCATGCACACCTGGTACGTGGTCTTCAACGTCACCAAGGAGCCGTTCGACGACGCTCGCGTGCGTCAGGCCGTGGCCTTCGCCGTGGACCGCCAGGCCATCGTTGACGCCATCCTCGGCGGCACCGGTGTTCTCGCCAAGAACTTCCTGCCGCCCGTGGTGTGGGGTTACACCGACGATGTGGCCGACTACCCTTACGACCCCGAGCGCGCTAAGGAGCTCCTAGCCGAAGCGGGCTACCCGAACGGCTTCGAGGTCGAGTTCTGGGTGCCCGAGTCGGGCTCCGGCATGCAGCAGTCCGTGGCCATGGGCACCGTCATCCAGGACTTCCTCGCCCGCGTGGGCATCCGCGTCACCATCCAGCAGTTCGAGTGGGGCACCTACCTCGACCGCGTCATCGTGCCGGTCGAGAACGCCGACGCCGTGCCGGCCATGTTCGAGATGTCGTGGATCGGCGACAACGGCGACCCAGACAACTTCCTCTACATCCTGCTCTCCGGCGACCAGTTCCCCAACAACGGTTTCAACCTGGGTTACTACTCCAACGAGCAGGTGGATGACCTCCTGCGCCGCGCCCGCACCAGCCTCAACGAGGACGAGCGCCTGGCGCTTTACGACGAGGCCCAGAAGCTGATCATGGCCGATATGCCCGTCATGCCTGTGGACCACGAAACCCAGACCGTGGTCATGCGCAGCAACATCCAGGGCTTCGTTCCGCACCCGACAGGCGTGTTCCGCTTCGAAAAGGTCGAGGTAACCACTCCGTAACCCCCGATGGCGTCCTACATCCTCAAACGACTATTAGGGACGCTGCCGACGTTGCTCGGAGTGAGCGTGCTGGTCTTCCTGAGCCTGCACCTCACTCCGGGCGACCCGGCCCAAGTGATACTCGGGCCCAAAGCCACCGCCACGTCACTCGCCGCGCTCCGCACCGAGCTCGGCCTGGACCAGCCCATCTACGTGCAGTACGCGCGCTGGATAGGCGGCGTGGTGACGGGCGACTGGGGCCGCAGCATCCAGCTCAAGGCCGGCGTCCTGCCACTTGTATGGGAGAGGCTGCAAGCCACCCTGATACTCGCAGTGGCAGCCATGTTCATCGCTGTGGTCACGGGGGTCACCTTAGGCGTTTTCTCAGCTGTACGGGCCGGTTCGCTCGCGGACCGTTCCGCCATAGCCACCAGCCTGGTCGGCTACTCTCTACCCCCCTTCTTTCTGGGGATCGTTCTGCAAGTTATCTTCGGTTTGAGGATCGGCTGGTTCCCGGTCACCGGCATGTACCGGGCCGGCAGCTCCGAGTTCTCTGATCTGCTCATGCACTTGGTCTTGCCCGCCGTGACGTTAGCGGCCGGCATCGGCGCGCTGCTGGCGCGCATGACGCGCGCCACCATGATGGACGTACTGCGCCAGGATTACGTGCGCACCGCCCGCGCCAAAGGCGTCAAACCCGCCACCGTGACGCTGCGCCACGCCTTCCGCAACGCGCTCATACCTATCCTCACCATCATCGGCCTGCAGATGGGTTACGTGCTGGGCGGCGCCGTGCTGGTGGAGCAGGTGTTCGCCTGGCCCGGCATCGGCACCCTGGCCGTGAACGCCATCCTGGCGCGCGATTTCCCGCTGGTGCAGGGCGTGACCCTGCTCGTGGCCGTAACTTATGTGTTCACTAACTTG
>JBBAFX010000120.1:0-7201 GCA_041655195.1 Trueperaceae bacterium | reverse complement strand
TGCGGAGCGTCTACCAGCACGATCTCGCCGTGCGAGATCATCATCTCGGGCAGAGTGCTGGCCGCACTACGGCGCCGGCGGCGAACCGATAGCAACAGCAGCAACGCCAGAACCATGAACGCCAGCAGGGCCCACACCAGAGCCGGCCAGCCGCGGGGATCGAACACGCCCGTGGCCGCCACCTCGTTGAACCACTCGACCAGCCTTAGGGCGCTGTTCCTAATGGCGTCCCAAGCTAGTTCCAGGAACCTCACCATCTACTCCATTCTGCGGGGTTGCCCCCCCTGTCTCGGGACTATATAGGTGACTTTGGTGAGAACCTTGACCGGCCTCCGGTAACATCTGAACGTGACGTTTAACCAGCTAGACGACGCGCCCCAGGCTCCCGAGGTCGTCGTCACCCGCGACGGTTCGCGCACCTTGCAGCTGGCGGGCGGGGAGGGCTACAAGTCGCTGGCGGGCGCACTCACGGAAGCGCGCCTCGTTTACCTGGAGGCCAGCGGCGTGGCGGAGCGGCTTCGGGCGGGCGCAGCCACTCGGGTACTGGAGGTCGGTTTCGGCACGGGCCTGCTGTTCCTGGTCACCGCGGAACTGGCAGCTACCACCGGCACGGAACTCACCTACGTAGGCGTCGAGAACGCGCTCCCTTCAGCTGACCTGCTGGCGGAGCTCGGTTACGACCAGCTGCTAGCGCCTTCGCAGCTGCCCGCGCAGCTGCGCGCCTGGCGTGAGAGCCTGGGCACGGTACCGGCCCCAGGGCAGCACGACCTGGCACTGGGCGCCACAAGGCTTGCGCTACACACCGCCGACGCGCTCACGTGCCTGGCAGGCCCCGGCCCCGGAAGCGTGGAGGGCACCTTCCACGCCGTTTACCACGACGCCTTCAGCCCACGCACGAACCCGGACTTGTGGGACGCACGTTTCCTCACGGCGCTCGCCGCGCGCTTGACACCGGGCGGCCGGCTGGTGAGCTTCAGCGTGGCTGGCAGCGTGCGCCGGGCTCTCACCGCGGCCGGCCTAGCGGTCGCCAAGCATACCGGCCCACCGGGCGGCAAACGCGAGGTGCTGGTGGCCACCAGGCCCGCATGAGCCGGGCGCAGCTCACTACCGCCGAGGTGGTGGTGGCCGGCGCTGGAGTGGCCGGCAGCGCTGTGGCCTTCGAACTCGCGAAACGTGGGGTGAGGGTCCTGCTGCTGGAGCGCGGCGCGGCGGGACCGGCCGGCGCCTCGACCGTGCCGGCGGCGCTCATCAACCCGCACCGCGGCCGGTCCGGTAAGGCGCGCCCACAAGACGTAGCCGGCGCAACTGCGTTCTGGGCGCTGATCCAGGACCTGGAAGCCAGCGTGGGCCCGAGCGGCGCTCACAGGAGCGGCGTGCTGCGGCTGGCCGACAACGCGCGGCAGGCGCGCAACTGGCAGAAGCTGGTGGGAACCGTCTGGCTGGAACCCGGCGAGGTCCCACCCGAGTACCACGCCCCGTTCGGGGCCATGCTCGTGCCTGGCGGCGGCTGGCTGCGCAGCGCCGAGCTGCTGACCAGCCTGGCGGCCGGCGTGCGGGCCGCCGGCGGGCGCGTGCTTCACGGGGCGGAGCTGGTAGGAGTCGAGCCGCGCATAGGCGCCGAGCGAGCCACGGGCGCCGTGGCTACGGCCCTAACGGTGAAGCTTCGCCAGGCGGGGGCTGCAGGCTTGGGTGCTGCCGGCTTGGGCGCTGCCGGCTTGGGCGCTGCCGGCTTGGGCGCTAGCTCCGTCGACCCAGCCGCCACCCGGTACGTGACCTGCCGGGCCCTGATCGTAGCCACGGGCGCGTGGCAGCCCGCCGAGCTGCGCTTGCCGCGGCTGGAGCTGGTGTGGGGCGAGGCGCGCACGCTGGCGCTCGGCTTCACCCCCTCGCTGCCGCTGACGGGCTCCGTGGCGGCGGCCTTCCATGACGGACTGGCGTTCGTGAGCGGCGGGCACAGGCACGTGGGCTGGTTGGGTGAGCAGGTGAGTTGGCAGGGCAACACGGCGGCGGGCGCTGGTCACGACGGTTCGCATGAGCCGCTGGACGCGGTCGCCACCTCATCGGCGGCCGAGGAACCCTCACGCAGCCTGCAGCACGCTCTGGCGTGGCAGGTGCCGGCCGCTGCTGGCGCACACGTGGTGGGTCATTGGGAGGGCGTGCGCGCCAAACGCCCCTCGGGCGAGCCCGTGGTGCGCCGCGTGGCGCCCGGCGTGCACCTACTGGCAGCCTTCGGCGGCCGCGGTTTCCTCCGCGCGGCCGCGGCCGCTACAGAGTTAGCCGACCGGCTGGCCAGAGAACTAACGGCCGGTTAGCCGTTAGGCGGTTCCTGAACCTGGTTCTCTGCTTAGGTTCAGACGGCGGCGACGGCGAACAGGTCGTCGGCCAACGCAATCAGCATCTCTTTCGTGAACTTGCGGGGACCCTCCGCCAGGCCATCGCCGTCCTTGGCCAGGGTTAGGTGGCGGTAGACGTGCGACTCGAACGGGTGCAGCACGACTTCCTTGAAGACCGAGGCCCGTTGGCTGGCGCTGACCAGCAGGATGGGCTGGTCCCGATCGTTAGAGAGGCTGGCCGACATGATGGTGGTGGGCAGGTCGTAGGGGCGCGCCATGCGGTAGATGTAATCGGTGAAATCCGCCTGCTTCACGAACGTCACGCCCTCGTTGGCTGCCGCGTACTCACGCATCCAATCGAGCAGTTCGGCCCAGGCCCGGTAGAACGCTTGCGACTTCTCGTCCATGCTCAGATTGTAGCTCGGAACGGGTGCGGAGCGGCCGGGACTTCAGACCCGGAGCAGCTCGTCCAGCAGGCCGGAGAGTTCCGTCAGCGACGTGACCACGGGCACGCCCGCAGGTGCCCGGTCAGGGGCGCCCGTGCCGCCGTGGTCCATGAGCACAGCCTGCAAGCCGTAGTCCAGTGCGCCGCCGATGTCGGCTTCCACGTTATCGCCGACCATGACGATCTGCTCTGGCACCATCTGCAGGCCCGTGCACGCCAGCGAGAAGATGCGCGGTGCGGGCTTGCGCGCCGCCACGTCGCGGTCGCCGGATACGAGGATGGCTCGGAAGTGGCGCGCCACGCCCAGCACGTTGATGGCGGCTTTCTGCATGTCCTCGGGACCGTTCGTGAGCAGCGCCATCTTCACGCCCGCCGCGTCGAGCCGCTCGAGCAGCTCCTTGGCGCCGGGCAACAAGCGCACGTCCTCCCCGTACGCTCTAGCCGCGTCGGCAGCGACCCGGTCCAGGTCGGCGGGGGCGCGTTGCTCCAACCGGTCCAGCACGCGGCGCAGCGAGTCCTCTAAGGTCAGGGCCCCGTCGCGCGTGAGTTCGGTCGACAGCGTGCTGTAGAAGCTGTTCATGTCGCACATGTGCAGCATGAGCTCGCTCCGCAGGAGCGCCGCCAGCGCCTGGAAGTCTCCCGTGTACCGCGCGAGAGTGCCGTCCAGGTCGAAGCAAACCGCCTTAGCCATGTACGTAGGTTACAGCATGCGGCGACCAGTCAGCGCCCGGAGCAGGGGTATGCTGTGTAGCCGTGTCACCTGAGGAACTCCTTGCCCCACTGAACCCTGAACAGCGCGCCGCCGTAGAGCATTACGAGGGCCCCGCCCTGGTGCTGGCGGGCGCAGGCTCCGGCAAAACGCGGACCGTAGTGCACCGCATCGCCTACCTGCTGGCCCAGCACGACGTCCTGCCGCAGCAGGTTCTAGCGGTCACGTTCACCAACAAGGCGGCGGGCGAACTGAAGGAGCGGGTGGAGACCCTCGTGGGTCCCGCCGGCCGGGACCTGTGGGTCTCGACCTTCCACTCCGCCTGCCTGCGCGTGCTGCGCACGTACGGCGAGCGCATCGACCTGAAACCTGGCTTCGCTATCTACGACGACGGTGATCAACTCGACCTGCTGAAGGCCCTGATCGGCACGGTCAGTGGCCAGCCCGAAGTGAACCCGCGCGCGGTGCGCGGCGTCATCGACCGCGCCAAGTCCAACTTGTGGGGCCCGGAGCAGCTCGCCAGCGAAGGCGAGCGCGTGTGGGGCCGCATAGTGGCGGGCATGCCGCTCGAGCAGGTAGTCGACCTCTTCCACCGCTACCAGCAGCGCCTGCAGCAGTCGAACGCGGTGGATTTCAACGACATCCTGGGCCGCACGGTCGACCTGTTCGACGCCCACCGCGACGTGCTGGAGCGCGTGCAGCAGCGCGCCGTCTTCGTGCACGTAGACGAGTACCAGGACACCAACGCGGCGCAGTACCGCCTTACGCACCTGCTGGCCGACACCTACCGCAACCTCATGGTGGTGGGCGACCCCGACCAGAGCATCTACGCCTTCCGCGGCGCCGACGTGCGCAACATCCTCGACTTCCGGCGCGATTACGAGGACGCGGCCGTGTACCGGCTAGAGCTCAACTACCGCTCGGTCGGCAGCGTGCTAGGGGTGGCGAACGCCATCATCAGCCACAACCAGGGCCGCATAGAGAAGAGCCTCAAGCCCGTTAAGGGTGAGGGCGAGAAGGTGCGCCTCTACCGCGCAGCTGACCACCGGGCGGAGGCCGACTTCGTAGCGCGCAGCATCGAGCGCCTGCGCACGGAGAAGCCGCGTGACTTCGACGAGTTCGCGGTCCTCTACCGCACGAACGCCCAGTCGCGCGTGCTGGAGGAGTCCCTCAGGCGGGCGGGCATCCCGGCTCGCATAGTGGGCGGCGTGGGTTTCTACGACCGCCGCGAGGTGAAAGACGTGCTCTCGTACGCCCGCGCGGCCCTCAACCCCGCGGACGACGTGGCCTGGCGCCGCGTGCTCAACCGCCCCAAGCGCGGCATAGGCGCTACCAGCGAGCAGAACCTCGCCGCGTGGGCTACGCGTAACGGCGTGCCGTTCTCGGCGGCGTGCCAGAACGCGGCCGAGGTGCTGGCGGGCACACCGGCGGCCAAGCGCGTGAGCGAGTTCCACGAGTTGGTCGCCGACCTTTCCCGCGCCGCCGACGAGCTGCCCGCCGCCAACTTCCTCAAGTTCCTGTACGACGCCACCGGTTACGTGGAGGCGCTCCGTCGGGAAGGCACCCACGAGGCCGAAGGGCGCCTGGAGAACCTAGAGGAGCTCCTGAACGCCGTGGCGGAATGGCAGGAGGAGTCTGGCGGTTCCGTAGCGGAGTTCCTCGACGAGGCCGCTTTGCTCGGCTCCAACGACGACCGCGCTGTGGAGGCAGTGAACGGCGAGATGGTCGACGACGCCGTAACGCTCATGACCCTGCATAACGCCAAGGGCCTGGAGTTCCCTATCGTGTTCCTGGTGGGCATGGAGGAGAACCTCATCCCGCACCGCAGTTCCACCGCCAGCCTGCAGGAGATCGAGGAGGAGCGGCGCCTGCTGTACGTGGGGGTCACCCGCGCGCAGGAGGAGCTGTACCTGGTGCACGCCGAGTCGCGCATGCAGTTCGGCCGCACTGAACCCACACGCCCGAGCCGGTTCCTGGACGACGTGCCGAAGGACAAGCTGCAGGAGACGGACGTATTCGGGCAGGAACTCGACAGGCAACAGGCGAGCCGCTTCCCGCGTGAGGTGTGGCGCCCGCCCGTGGCGTCCACGCCGAGCGGCAACCAGGCCGCCGACGCGCCAACCGTGAACGGTTTGACCCTCAAGGGGGGCGAACGGGTGCGGCACGAGAAGTTCGGCGTGGGCACCGTGCTGGGCGTCACCGGCATGGGAGCTAAGGCCGAGGTCATGGTCATGTTCGAGAAAGCCGGCACCAAGCGGCTGCTGGTGAAGTACGCGGGCCTAACGGCAGCCTGAGGCTCGCCGAATGGCGGGCTGGCACGCCCAGTAATGCCCGCCGACTGGCAGGGCCAGGCGCTGCCGGTACTGCCCGGTTATGCACTCCGGGGGCCCATGAGTCGTTCATCTGGCCGGTGGTATAGTTCACAACAGTTTCATCGCAGCTGTAAACACGGCAGCCGTTACGGTACGCGGTAGTACGAGGAGGAACACCAACTGTGAACGCCAAAGCCATCGTGGTGACGTCCGGAAAGGGCGGCGTAGGCAAGACCACCACCACCGCCAACGTGGGCGCGGCACTGGCGCGTTTGGGCGAGAAAGTCTGCGTGGTAGACACCGACGTGGGCTTGCGCAACCTCGACGTCGTCATGGGGCTCGAGGGCCGCGTAGTGTACGACCTGATAGACGTTTTCGAGGGGCGCTGCAAGCTGCGGCAGGCCATCATCCGCGATAAGCGGGTCGACACGCTGCACCTGCTGGCTACCTCCCAGACCCGCGACAAGAGCGCCCTGTCAGAGAGCCGCATGAAGGAAACGGTCCGCGCGCTCCTCGAGGACGAGGGCTTCGACCGTGTGCTTATAGACAGCCCCGCCGGCATCGAGTCCGGTTTCCAGACCGCCGCCTCCGCCGCCTCCGGCGCGCTCGTGGTGGTCAACCCTGAGGTCTCCAGCGTGCGCGACGCGGACCGCATCATCGGTCTGCTGGAAGCGCGCGAGATCCCTGAGGTGCGGCTGATAATCAACCGCTTGCGCCCCGAGATGGTGAAGCGCGGCGACATGCTTGAAGTGGACGACGTGCTCGAGATCCTGGGCGTGAAGCTGATAGGCATCGTGCCGGAGGACGAACGCATCCTGGTGTCCACCAACGTGGGTAACCCCGCTTCGCTGGAGGAGGGCGGCTCTAAGGTCGCTGCCGGCGCGGCGTTCCGCGACATCGCGCGGCGCGTGCGTGGCGAGGAAGTGGCTTACCCCTCGTTCGACCAGCCCACGGGCCTCTTCGCAGGCATCCGGCGCATCTTCGGAGCTGGCTGATGTTCCGTAACCTTTTCAACCGCAACAAGAGCAAGGATCAACTCAAGGAACGCCTGAAGCTGGTCCTATCGTACGACCGCGCCAAGCTCTCCCCCGGCAGCATGGAGGAGCTGAAGCGCGAGCTGCTCACAGTCATCCAGAAGTACTTCCCCGCCGAGGAGGAAGATTACTCCGTGAAGGTGGAGCAGCACGGCGACCGCATGGTGCTGGTCGCTAACCTGCCGGTCAACAACCCCTCTTAAGGAGAGGGTGCCGGCTCAGTAGGTTCTGTAGGTTCCGTCAGGTTCTTTCGGGGCCGCTGGGCCACGCGGTGCCGCTAGCTCGCTTGGCTTCGCTCTTCTGGCGGCAGGTGCGCTAACGCCCAACCGCGGATGGCCACTATGACCCGCTCGAGGTCGTGACCGGCG
>JBBAFX010000119.1:0-7237 GCA_041655195.1 Trueperaceae bacterium | reverse complement strand
CAGGTAGACGCCCGCCTTCACCATGGTGGCCGAGTGCAGGTAGGCCGAGACCGGGGTGGGCGCGGCCATGGCGTGCGGGAGCCAGAAGTGGAACGGGAACTGCGCGCTCTTCGTGAACGCCCCCAGCAGGATGAGGATCAGCGCGGGCGTGAAGAGGGGGCTCGAGCGCACCGTCTCGAGCGAGGCGAGGAACACGTCGACGTCGTACGACCCGACGATGTGACCCAGGATGAGCGCGCCCACAAGCAGCGCGAAGCCGCCCAGCGCTGTGACGACGAGCGCCATGTGCGCGCCCTCGCGGGCGTTGGCGTTGTGGTACCAGTAGCCGATCAGGAGGAACGAAAGCAGGCTCGTCATCTCCCAGAAGAAGACGAGCTGGATAAGGTTGCCTGAGAGCACCAGGCCGAGCATGGAGCCCATGAAGCCCAGCAGGAACGAGAAGAAGCGCGGCACCGGGTCCTCGGCCGCCATGTAGTAGCGCGCGTACAGCACTACCAGGCCGCCGATGCCCGTTATCAGCAGCGCGAACATCCAGGAAACGCCGTCCATGCGCCATGTGAGGTCGAGCCCGAACTGCGGCAGCCACGTGATGTTCTGGCGCAGGACCGCGCCGTCGGTGACCTGCGGGTAGAGCAGTACCGTGGCCACGAGGGTGAGGACCGTAACGACGCCAGCCAGCGCGGCGGCGGCGTTGCGGGCGTGGCTCGGCAGGAACAGCGCAAGGCCGCTGGCGACGAACGGCAGCAGCACGACGTAGGGGAGTAGGGAAGCGTCGATACTCATCAGTGGCAAAGTGGGCCGCGCCGGACGGTTACTGGGCGCGACACCGGCCATTGTAAGGGGCGAGCGCCGCTTCGCGGGTGAACGGCGTGTCGTGCCTGCGGTAGCCTCAACGCGTGAGCAGCCACCGCCCCGACAACGCCGCGCCCCGCGCCCAGCAGCCCCAGCAGCCCCAACAGCCCCACCAGCCCCACCAGTCAGATGAACACCCCTCCGATCCGCCGCCCGGCTGGCGGGAGGCGTTCGAGGCGGAACTCCTCCCCCTCCTAAAGCGCACGGAGGCGCCCGGGGTGGGCATCACGCTCTTCACGCCGGGCGAAGTGCTGCTGGAAGCCGGTTACGGCCACCGCGACGTGGCGCAGGGCCTGCCGGTCACGGCGGACACCCTGTTCGGGGTGGCGTCCATAACCAAGTCGGTGACCGCGCTCAGCCTGAAGCTGCTAGCGGACGATGGACGGCTGAGCCTCGATGATCCCGTGACCGACTACCTGCCGTTCACCCTGTGGGAGGGGCGGGAACCTGCCCGCTTGCGTCACTTCCTTGACCACACGAGCGGGCTGGCGCCCACCCCGACCATGACCTGGCTCAGGCTCGCCAGTCAGGCGGACGACCCGGTGGCGGCCGAGGCGAGCCGCGCGGAGGCCCTGAGCACCGTGGCCGCCGCGGCGGACGGCGGGGCCGGCGGTCAGGCTGCGGGAGAGGCGGAGCTGGCGCGGCTAGCCGCTGAGGTGAGCACCTTCGAGGGCCTGGTGGCGTGGCTCAACGCCAACGCAGTGCTGCTGGGCGAGCCGGGCGAGGTCTTCAGTTACAGCAACGACGCCTTCTGCCTCATGGGCGGGGTGGTGGAGCGCGTTACGGGCGCGCCGTTCGAGGAGTTCGTGAGGGCCCGCATCCTGGCGCCGCTCGGCATGGAGCGCAGCACGTTCGACCTAAGCCGCGTGCTGGCGGACGAGGACCGCACGGTCATCTACGAGCGCGGCGCATCAGGCGCGGTGTTGCCCTCCCCGGCCTGGCAGACCACGGGGCGCATGTTGGGCGGTGGCATGCTGAAGTCCACGCTGGCTGACCTGCGCGCGTGGGTCAGGTGGCTCATGGCGCAGGACCTGCCGGCGGGCGCGGCGCAGGCGGGGCCGGGCAGCGTGTACGGACTTGGTCTGCGCACTGAAAACGCGGGCGACTTCTCGGTCGTGGGGCACGGCGGTAGCCTGAAGGGCGTCTCTAGCCAGATCGCCTGGGTGCCGGAGCTGGGCGTGGGCGTGGTGGTCCTCAGCAACCTGGCTGGCTTGCCCAGCATGAAGATGGCGCTCATGGCGCTCAACGCGTACGCGGGGCGGCCCGTAACGGAACCGCTTTACGATCCGGCGCCGTTCGCGGGCACCGCGGCGGAGGAGGCTAGGATCCTCAGCGAGCTGGTCGGTAATTACGCCTCGGGCGAGCCGTACGGGCGCCTGCGCCTGTACGCGGACGCTACCGGCGCGCTCCGCGCGGCCGTCGGCGCGCCGGCGGTGGACCTACCCGCCTTCCTGGTAAGCGCAAACGAAGTAGCCCTGCGCTACCCGGAGTACCTCTCGCCCGTGATGTTCCTACGCCGCGCGAACGGCGCGGTGTGGGCGGCGCATCAGGGGTCGCGGGCGCTGCTGCGGGTGACGCAGGGCTAGAGACCTGGCTGACCGAACTGCTATCGGCCTACTGGAACAGGCTCTCGTCCAGTTCGGTGTTGTACTCCATGCTCTCGAGGGTCGTCTCCTGAACCAGGTTCCAGGCGCTGCCGTCCCACATGTACACGTTCATGTCGTAACCCATGGCCATGTCGTGCACCGGCTCCTTGTTCACCATGATCATCTCGCCTTCGGCCGCGGGCATGTGCATGCCGAGCAGTGCGCCGTCTGCGTTGAACACGTAGTGGATGACGGGGCTCTCGGGGGTGCCGTACATGCTGGCGTCGCCTTCGTACGAGACCTGGTCGCCGACCAGGAGGTCGCCGTAGTTCACGGGTCCGTCGAACGTGATGCGCTGCGCGCCCTCAACGACGCTGGCGGCGGTCTGTTGGTCGAAGATGGAGTCGAACTGGCTGTCCGTGCCTGGCGGCAGCGGCATGGTCATGCCCATCATGCTCATGCGGGTCTGGCCGTCCACGAGGAGCATGCGGGTCTCCATGCCCATGACCTCGGAGATGATGGCGGCGCGTTCGTTCTCGTAATCGATGACGGTGCGCGAGCGGCTGGAGAACTCCTCGCCCTCCACGTAGGTGACGCTCGTGATGGTCATGTCGACGTTGCGGATCTGGTCCGGCTGGCCGCCGTCACCTAACCCTTCGAGGAGGGCGAGGCCCCGAGGGTCGATGTCCTGAGCGAACGCGGCGGTGAGTAGGCCCGCCAGGAGTGCTGCGAGTAGCGCCTTCAAGAAGGTACGTCCCTGGTTCTTTTTCATGTGCTACACGGTAGCGCACTCCCCGTGAAAGCGCAGCGACCGCGTCTATAGTCACCGTTAATGTGGGCGAACTCACGTGGTTGTACCAGTTGTGCATTATGCGACGCTAGATGTCGCACCGGTATGTGAGTATGAATCCGACCGCGCGGAGCGGAGCTGGGTTCGGGGGAACCGGCGCCCGCCGCGCGGTTATCCTTTGGGGCGAGTGACCAGCATCACGGAACCCCGGTGTGAGCGTGCTCGTGGCCGTCTCAACACCTCACTGCTTCGCCGCTCCCGTCAGGCGCGCCGCACCTCTCTCCGGGAGGGAGCGTCTTGAAACTACTCTGCGTAGCCGACATGCACCTCGGGCGCGTGCCCAGTAGGTTGCATGAGGAGCTCTACGAGCAGGTGGCTGACCTGGGCCCCGCCGCTGCGTGGCGGCGTGCCGTTGATCTGGCGCTTACCGAACAGGTTGCGGCGGTGCTGCTGGCCGGCGACTTAGTTGATGGCGGCAACGACTTCTTCGAGGCCTTCTCCGACCTGCGCGAGGGCGTCCTGCGCCTCACGCAGGCCGGTGTGCAGGTGGTGGCTGTGGCGGGCAACCACGACCCTGAGGTCCTCGCCCGCCT
The DNA here is from genome assembly GCA_041655195.1 of Trueperaceae bacterium. Classification (GTDB taxonomy): domain Bacteria; phylum Deinococcota; class Deinococci; order Deinococcales; family Trueperaceae; genus JAAYYF01. Next base: position 3,416 of record JBBAFX010000119.1, on the reverse strand, counting down.
GGTGCAGGTGGTGCCGCAGGTGCGGCTGCTGGGTGCGGGCGGCGTGTGGGAGACGCTTGACCTGGCAGGCGCCGACGGCTCTTACGTGCGGCTCGTGGGCTGGTCGTTCCCGAACCGGTGGTTCAACGACTCACCGCTGGCTGATGACGGGCTGGTGGTGGCGCTGGAGAGGGCAGGGGCGACGGCGGCCGCTGGCGGATCATCCGTTGGCGACTCACCTTCTGACACTTCGCCCTCTGGCGCCGCGCCCGTGGCGGCCGGTCCTGAGGTTGCCGGTGGGCGGCCGCTGGTCACCATCGGTTTGCTGCACACCGACCGAGACCAGTCCGGAAGCCGCTACGCCCCCGTGACCAGCGCGCAGCTCGGCGCCGCGGCGGTGGACGCCTGGTTGCTGGGGCACGTGCACGTGCCCGATGTGGGCCTGGCCGACGGTCTAGCGGCGGGCCGCGGCTACGTAGGCGGCTACCTAGGGTCGCTCAGTTCTAACGACCCCGGCGAGGCGGGCGCTCGCGGCGCGTGGCTCCTGGAGGTGGCGCCCAGCGGCGCTATCTCTTTCGAGCACGTGCGCCTGGCGCCGCTACGTTGGGAGCAGCTCGAACTGGACGTGTCCGGGTGGCAGGCGCCTGAGGAGTTCCAGCCTGGGTTGATCTCGAGCCTAGAGGAGCTAGGCGAGACGTTACTCATAGAAGGCGCGCGCCCACTGGCGGTCGGCTGCCGCCTACGCCTAGTGGGCAGGACCCCGTACCGCGCCGAGATCGAACGCCTGCTCGGCAGCGCTCCGCCCAGCGCCCGGCTCATCGAGGTGGCCGGCATGCGCTTCTTCGTGGACGAGGTTCGGCTGGACGCGCTGCCACCCGTGGACTTGGGAGAACTGGCGCGGCAGGACGACCCGGTCGGGTTGCTGGTGGCGCGGATTGTGGCGCTACGGTCGCCCGGGTCCGAACTAAGGGAGCGCCTCGTGGCCGCCGCCGCTCCCAGGCTGGCCGAGATCAACGGCAGGAGCGACTTCGGTGGTGGCGCCGTGCCGGCCCCGGACGCTGAGGAGGTGGCAGCGTTGCTCGAGGAGGCCGCTACGAGCGCCCTTGACGCGCTGCTGGCGCAACCTAATGGTGGGGGTGGTGCCCGGTGAAGCTAGTGGCCTTGACGGTCTCACGGCTGCCGGGGGTGGAGGAGCCGTTCAGCGTGCGCGAGCTCTCACCGCACGTGACCGTGGTGGTGGGCCCGAACGCTTCCGGTAAGAGCAGCTTGGTGCGGGCTCTGCGGTCCCTCTTCAACCCCGGCGTGCACGCTGGGCAACCTGTGGACGTGGTGGGCGAGTTCCGCCAGGGGCTCGCTGATGGCCAGGAGGTGGCTTGGCGCGCCACGCGGGTCGGGTCCGTGATTTCCTGGGAGCGCGACGGCGCGCGTGCCGACCCGCCGGCCACCCCTCCCGACCACCTGCTGAACAGTTACCTCGTATCTATCGAAACGCTCATGCAGAGCGGCTCGACCGACTCAACCATCGGCGAGCTGCTCCGTAAGGAGATGACCGGCGGTTACGACCTACCCGCGGCGCTGCGCGCCGTGACGCCGGCGGTAGCCGGCCACCGCCGCGCTGCCAACGAGTACCGGCGCGCTGCGCGGGAGCTGGAAGAGCTGCAGCGCGAGCAACAAAGGCTGCACGAGCGTCAGTCGCAGCGCAGCGACCTGGTGCTCCGCCGGGAGCGCGCCGCAGAGCTGGCGGCCGAGTTACCGAGGTACCAGCGGGCGGTAGGGCTGCGGTCGCAGCGGGCTGAACTGGCAACGGAACGAGAACGGCTCGCTGGCATGCCGGCGCAACTAGCGGAGCTGACGGGACGCGAGGCGGACGAGTTGGTAAGCCTGCGCGACGACCTGGTGGCCGCCGATGAGCGCCGGGAGCGCGCCGAACGCCGCTTGGTGGCCGCTAACGCCGCGTTGGCCGAGACCGGCTTGGCCGAAGCCGAGGTGGACGAGGCTGCGGCCCACGAGTTGCAGGCTCTGGCCGAGAAGGTTGCCGACATCCGCCGTCAGGAAGCCGAGCGCAGCGCCGAGCTACGGGCTCCGTGGCGCCGGCTGGGAGGCTCTCCTAAGGGCCCCGCGCCAGAAGCGTTCGATGCTCAGGCCCTAGATGAAGCGGAGCTCTTGCTCGGGGAGCGCCTGGCCGCCGCGGTAGCGGTGGACGCGGCGGAGGAAGAGTTGCTGGCGTTGCGGGCGAGAGAGCGCGAGGAACGGTCCGAGCGGCTAGAGCAGCCCGAGCGACTGGATCAGCCTGAGCGCGAGGACTCGCGCGCCCATGGTCACGCCGATACCCAACTTGCTGACAACGACCTGGCTAGCGCCACGACGCACTTGGCGAACTGGCTGGCCGCGCTCCCGCAGACGCCGCCACCACGTGCGCTGTTGGGCCCCGGGCTGCTGTTGCTGGCGGCTGCCTGCCTGTTCCTGTTCACAACCGTTACGAGCCTGCGAGGCGGGAGCGCCGACGGGCTGATCGCCCTAGCTACCGCGGCGGGCGCGGCGTTCTACGTGCCCATGGCGCTCGGGTTGGTACTGACCGTGGCTGGCAGCATCTGGCTGTTCGTGTCCGCGCAGGGTCGCGGACCGGTGCCTGACCGAACCGAGAGCGGCACTACAGGGGCCGGTGCCGAAGTCGCCCGCTCCGGCAGCGGATTGGTGCTGGGCACAGACGCCGAGCTCGCCGCGCGGGCCTTTTTGCGCACCGGCGCCAAGCCGCCCGAGCGGTGGACGCACGTGCAGGTGGCGGACCGGTTACAGCAGCTCATGACGGTTAGCACCGCGCGCCGAGCCCAGGAAGCCGCGCGGACCGTGCTGGCCGGGCGAATGGAGGCCGCCAGCCGGCGCCTTGAGGGCGCTAGCGCCAGGCTGGCGGTCGCTGAGGAGCGCCTGGCGGAACTCGCCGCGAAGACCGGTTACGCCGCTGCCAGTACCGCGCCGCTGGCAGGGGCAGCGTCCGGGCCAAGCCTGTTGGGAGCGGGCTTCTCCGCGTGGCTCCGCGACGCTAGACAGGTGAACGACCTGACGAGCAGGCTGCGCGGGCTGGCTGGCGCCCGGCGGGAGCTGGAGCGGCAAGCGGACGATGCGTACGCGCGGATCTTGCGTGGGTTAGCAGGTACCCCGTTCGAGTTAGAGGAACCAGTGACCGAGAAGGCGGTATGGCGCGAGGGCGCGTGGCGCGGCTCTAAGCTGCCGCACGCTCAGGCTGCCCTGACGTGCACCCGGCGCCTGCTTCGGGCAGTAACCGAGCGCGACCGGACACTGGCCGACTCCGCCCGGGCTCGAGCCGAGTTAGAGGAGGCCACGGCCGCGCTGGCATCGGCAGCTGCCAAGCGGACCGCGCTCCTGGCGCGCTGCGGCGTGGATGACACCGCTACTGACGTGGAGGCCCAAGTGCACGC
>JBBAFX010000118.1:0-7269 GCA_041655195.1 Trueperaceae bacterium | reverse complement strand
GGCCAGCGGCCTTAGCAGACGGCGCGACTAGCGCGAACGGTGCGAACGGAGCCGCCGGCGCGCCTGGGGTGGGCAGCCGCGGCGCCGAGCAGGGCGAGGGGCTCCCATGACCCGCTCCCGCGCGCGGCTCGTTACTCTGCTGGGCGTGCTGGTGGCCGTGGCCGGCCTGGCAGGCTTCTGGCTCACCAACGACGTCGAACGCAAGACCCTCACGGCCGATCAGCGGCGCGTGCTCGGGCTCGACGAGGACGACTTCCACGTTAGCTTCGTGGTGGCGGGCCTCGACATGAACTACATCGTCACCGAAGCCGAACCCGTCTACGCTCAGGACGGCACCATCATCGATTGGAACTGGCGGGGCTTCGTGTCCGACCAGGACACCCGTACCGACACCGTGCTGTACGTGGCTATAACGGGCTCCGAGATATCTATGGTGGCCCTCCCGCGCGACACCTACCTGCCCGACCTGCACATGAAGGTCAACGCTGTCTACAACAGCCAGGGCGCCGACGCCCTGCGCCGCGAGGTTGAAGCCATCCTGGGCGTGCCCATCGATTACTACGCGCTCGTGAAGCTCGACATCTTCAAGAACCTCGTCGACGCGCTGGGCGGCGTTACCGTCGACGTCCCGTACCGCATGCTCTACAACGACAACGCGGGCGGCCTGCACATCAACTTCCAGCCCGGACCCCAGCACATGGACGGCGAGGCAGCCAGCAAGTTCATCCGCTACCGCAACCTGCTCAGGGGCGACATCGACCGTATTGAGAACGTCAAGCGGCTGGCCTACTCCATGCTGGCGCGCATCAAGGAACTCAACGTGCGCGCCGCGCTCGCCATTCCCAACCTGATAGACACCTTCTTCACGGACGTGGAGACCAACGCCAGCGTGGGCCTCATGCGCGAGCTGGCCACCAAGCTCCCCAACCTTGCCCTCACCACCACCGCCACGCTGCCCATAGCGGCCGAGGAGCGGCTGCCGGTGCTTGGCTCCGTGGTCCTTTACGACGCGGTGCAGGTGAACCGCTTCATGGCCCAGACGTTCGGAGGCGAGGCCCGCGAATTCGTGGAGTCGCCCGACGTCACGTTGCTCGTCACTGACCGCAGTGGCGCGCCTGGCGTGGCCGACTGGTACCTGCAGCGCCTGGTGCGGCTCGGTGTGCCGGAGGAGTCCATAATGCTCCGTACGCTGGAGGAGACCGACGCCGCCCCAACCCGGCTCCTGGCCACCCAGAGCAGCTGGGCCGACGCCGATTACTTCGCTGGCATGCTGAACGTGGGCAAACAACAGGTTGACCGCTTCAGCGCCTTCCGCAGCCGCAACTACCAGGTGGAACTGGTGCTGGGCTCCGACGCCGAGGCGCGCACCGCGCGCATACCGCCGCTCATGGCCATGCTCGACGTCGAGTGAACCGCCCCGCGCCCGCTTACACCCTCAACCTTGCTTCACCCCTGGAGGAGAGCCCTTGACCGATAGCCACCCCGGAGCTGCCGCTCCCGATGAAACCGCCAGCAGGACCAGCCCCAACGAGGTCCAGGTGATAATCGACGCCCTCGACGACAAACGCGCCAAGGACGTCAAGGTGCTCGACCTGCGCCAGGTCTCCACCAGCCTCGACTTCTTCGTTATCGCCACCGGCGAATCGAGCCTGCAACTCAAGGCGCTCGAGGAATCCGTACGCGAACGCATGAAGGCCGGCCGCGTGCTGCCCAACGGCGTCGAGGGCCCCTCTGACCGCTGGGTGCTCATCGACTACGGCACCGTGGTGGTGCACCTCATGAGCCCCGAAGCGCGCGACTTCTACGACCTTGAGGGCCTGTGGGCCGACGCCACCGTGCTGGAGATCGCGCCCAGCTGAGGCGCGGCGCGCGCATGACGGCTCCACCAACTAACGCCGAGCCGGACCCCGCCGCGCGCACCGGTGGCCCCCGCCGGGGCGGACCCGCCGCCCCCACGCACTGGGCGGAGCGCGCCGCGCTCGAGCACCTCAGGGCTAGGGGCTGGCGGCACCTGGCGAGCAACTACCGCTTGCGCGGCGGCGAGCTCGACTTAGTGTTCGAAGCTGGCGCTACCGTCGTGGTGGTTGAGGTCAAGCAGCGCAAAAGCGCCGCGTACGGGCACCCGGCCGAGAGCATAGACGCCCGCAAGCTAGGCAGACTGCGCGCCACGGCCCAGCATTACGCCAGTTACGAGCTGCGCCGCCCCCACGCGGCAATTAGGCTCGACGCCGTGCTGATTGTGGGCACCGAGCAGCGCTTCGCGCTCACTCACTTAGAGGCCGTCGGTTGAGTCAGCCAGCGCAGAACCAGCCAGCAACAGGCAGCGATGAAGAAAGGCCGGAGGCCGTCAGGCAGAGGCCATACGTGCGCGTGAAGATCTGCGGCATCACTCGAGTGGCCGACGCTGTGGCCGCCGAACGAGCCGGCGCCGACGCGGTCGGCTTCGTGTTCGCGGTGGGCTCCAAGCGCCAGGTCAGCCCTGAGCAAGCCGCCGCGTTGTCGGCGGCTCTGGGACCGTTCGTGGCGCGGGTGGGCGTGTTCGTGAACGCGACCGCAGCGGAAGTCGAGCACGCCGTAGCCGTGGCCAACTTGACCGCCGTGCAGTTACACGGCGCCGAGGAGCCCGCTTTCGCGGCGCGCTTCCAGGGCCGCGTGAGGGTCATCAGGGCGGTGTCGTTCGGGCCGGGCATCACCCCGGACGAACTCGCCGACTACCCCGCGGACGCGTTCCTGCTCGACGCCAGTGTGCCTGGCTCGGGCCGCACGTTCGCGTGGGACGCAGCGGCCATGTGGCGCGGGCACCCGCGCATGCTCCTCGCCGGCGGTCTTAACCCGGACAACGTCGGAGCGGCGGTCAGGGCGCTGGTTCCCTACGGAGTCGACGTCTCGAGCGGGGTGGAGGCAGCGCCCGGCATCAAGAGCGCGGAACTCATCCAGCGCTTCGTGGCGGCGGCGCGGCGCGGCGCCCAGGCGGGTTCCTAACCCGGCAGTGGTTGGACCGGTGAGCGGCCCACCAGCCGCACATGCCGTAGCCACCGGGGCGGGCAGGTTATCCACAAGTAAGGGCAGTTCTCCACAACCTTGTGGACAAGGAAACGGGCCTCGCGGGAGAGCCCGCTGCGCACGGGCCCTTCGCAAGATTCGCGTGCCTGACGGTGTTTACGCGCTTGTAGCCGGTTTCACTCTGCACTACCAAGCCCCGGGCGGCCCTGTCAATATACGGAAGTTATCCACAGCGCCTCTTCTTCCGCGCAGAGCCGGGGTCATAACGCCCTGACGCCCCTCTGACACGCTCCATATACGCCCTGACGCTCGGCTGACATATGCCGCCTGGCGGTCACTAAGCACACGCTCCGGGGGCCAGCCGCGGGCTGCAGCCGATGTACTCTAGGCACGTAACCGCAGCCGGAGAGACCGATCAAGTGATAACCATAGTGCAGAGTTCCGTCGGCCGCGTGAACCCACAGGGCGCGGCGAGGGAGAGGAGAGCGCGGTGAAGAAGGTCAGCATCCAGGATGCTCGCAAGTTCTCGTTAGACAAGGTGCAGGTCAGGCCCCTCATAGAGGAGGGCGACCTGGTGAGCGAACTGCTCTGCTTCGAAGCGGGCCAGAGCGCCGACGTACGCTCGTTCGACCGCACGGTGGTGTACCAGGTACTGGAAGGCGAGGCTCTGGTCAGCGCCGATGACGGCAAGGAGCGGCTCGGTAAGGGCCGGCTGCTCACCGTCAGCCCAGCGACCGAACACCGTGTGGAGAACGCCGGCGGCGGACTGCTGGTGGTGCTAGCCATCCGCCCCAACTGACGGTGAAGGACCTCGCTCGGCTGGAGGGCGGCGTTGAGCTGGAGGAGCGCCGCGCGCCGGCCTACGTGGCTAACCGCAACGCCTGGCAGGTGGCTACGGAGGCATTGCAGGAAGGCCGCGCCCGTATCCGTGAGGGCGGCGGCGCCAAAGCCGTGGAGCGGCAGCACGCCAAGGACCGGCTCACCGCCCGCGAGCGCGTGGCGCTACTTCTAGACGAGGGCGCTGCGTTCGACGAACTCATGACCTTCGCTGGTCACGGCATGTACAAGGACGAGGGCGGCGCGCCCGCCGGCGGCGTCATAACCGGCATCGGCCAGGTGGCGGGCCGCGACTGGATGATCATCGCTAACGACGCCACCGTGAAGGCCGGCGCGTTCTTTCCCATCACCGCCAAGAAGGTCATCCGCGCGCAAACCATAGCCATGGAGAACCGCCTGCCCACCATCTACCTGGTGGACTCCGCGGGCGTGTACCTCCCCATGCAGGACGAGATCTTCCCCGACCAGGACGACTTCGGCCGCGTTTTCTACTTGAACGCCCGCATGAGCGCGGCCGGCATACCGCAGCTGGCCGCCATCATGGGTAACTGCGTGGCGGGCGGCGCTTACCTGCCAGTCATGTGCGACACCCTCGTCATGACCGAAGGTTCGGGCCTCTACCTGGCCGGGCCCGCCCTGGTTAAGGCCGCTATCGGTCAGGACGTGAGCAGCGAAGAGCTCGGCGGAGCCACCATGCACGCCGAGGTCTCCGGCACCGTGGACTTCAAGGAACCCGACGATCAGCACGCCGTAGCGCGCCTACGCCGACTGGCTGCCGCCTACGCGCCACCTGAACTGGCGCCCTGGGCGAAAGCCCGCGCCGAGACCCGCGCGCCAAAGGCCAAGGAGCAGGACCTGATCGGCCTCCTGCCGGTGGACGGCGGCTCCAAGCCTTACGACATGCGCGCCGTGCTGGCCAGGCTCCTGGACGCCTCCGAGTTCGACGAGTTCAAGCCAGACTACGGCGAGACGCTCATAACCGGCATGGGGCGCCTCGGCGGTTACGCCGTTGGGGTGGTGGCCAACCAGAAGCTCGTCATCAAGCGCAAGGGCGCCATCGAGATCGGCGGGGTCATCTACGCCGAAGCGGCCGACAAGGCCGCCCGCTTCGTGCTCGACTGCAACCAGGCGGGCGTGCCCATCGTATTCCTGCACGACGTGAACGGCTTCATGGTCGGTAAGCAGAGCGAGCAGGACGGCATCATCCGGCGCGGCGCCAAGCTTGTGAACGCCGTGTCGAATAGCGTCGTGCCGCGCCTCACCGTCATACTAGGCGGCTCCTACGGCGCGGGTCATTACGCCATGAGCGGCAAGGCTTACGCGCCGCGCTTCATCTTCGCGCTGCCCAGCGCCCGCTACAGCGTCATGGGCGGTCAGCAGGCCGCCAAGACCATCCTCGATATCCAGGCCGCGCAGCTGCGGCGCAAGGGGCTGCTGGAGGACGACGAGGCCCTCGCCGACCTGCAGCGCAGCATCGAAGCTAGCTACGCCGAGGCGCTCGACATCCGCTACGCAGCTGCCAGGCTGTGGGTGGACGAAGTGATCCTCCCCGAGGAGCTCAGGACCCGCTTGGTGCGCGCGCTCGACGCGTGCGCGCAGGGCGGCGCGCCCGAACCGTTCCGGTTGGGGGTCTTCCAGGTTTGACCTTCCTTACGCCCAGCGCCCTGTGGCTCCTGGCGCTGCTGCCGGTGGTGGTGGCGCTGCATTACCTGCGGGCCCGCCGGCGCCGCTACGACGTGCCCGCCCTCTTCCTATGGCAGCGGGCCCAGACGGCTGTGGCGCGGCGGCGGCGCTTCTCGCCCACCTGGCTGCTGGCGGCGCAGCTCCTGTTCGTGGCGCTGGCGGCCGTAGCGTTAGCGCGGCCGGTGCTTACGGGGGGCGAGAGACCCGACCGGGTCATCGTCGTGGACGCCTCAGCCAGCATGGCGGCGCAGGTGGGCGACACCCAGCGGCTGGAGCTCGCCAAGCGTGAAGCACGTGAGCTCCTAACCGGGGCGGGCCGGGTGGCGCTTGTGCGCGCCGGTCTGGACGCGCGCCTGGTGGCGCCCGTAGACGCCGAGCCGAGCCAGCTGGCGGCCGCCCTGGCGGAACTGCAGGCGGGCGACGCTGCCGGCGACCTGCTCCGCGCGCTCGAACTGGCGAACACCGTGTTGCCCGGCGCCGAGGTGCACGTGTTCACCGATCACGACGCCATGCTGGGCGCCGCGCAGGTGCACAGGGTGGACACGCCGGCCGAGAACGTGGGCATAAGCGCCTTCGAGATAGGCGTTGGGCAAGCGTTCGTGGCTGTAGTGGCTGCCGGTGCCCGGCCCGCACAGGTGGAGGTAGAGCTGCGCCAGGGCGCCACGCAACTCGCGCGCGGCACGGTGCTGGTGCCCACCACCGGCACCGGAAGCATCACCTTCCCGCTCGAGGGCGTGAGCGGCGTGGTGGAGGCGCGTTTGACGCCGCCGCCGGGCGACGCGCTGGCTCTCGACGATGTGGCTTACGCGGGCAGCCGCGCACTGCAGGTAGTCAGTAACGACGCGTACGAGCCGCTTCTGCGCGCGCTGATGGCGGTGCCGCTCACCACCGTGGGCGTGGCGCCCGACGCGGCCTTCCGGCCCACGGCGGATCTGAAAGTCGTTAGCCGTGCCGGGGCCGACGGCTTGCCGCCCGGCAACTACCTGCTCTTCCCGCCCCGCGCGGCTGAACCCGAGTACCAACTGATCAGCGACTGGAACCGCGCGGATTCCTTAATGCGCTTCGTGGACCTGCGTGACGTGGTGGTGGGCTTAGACCCCGAGCGGCAGGCGTGGGAGGAGACGGAAGGCTGGCAGGTGCTGGCGCGCACCGCCGACCTGACGCCGGTGGTGCGGGCGCGGCAGGACGCGAGCGGCTTGACGCTTCAGCTCGCCTTCCACCCCGCCCAGTCCGACGTGGTGCTTAGGACCGCCTTCCCGGCCCTGGTGGCTAACCTCATGGGGCAGCTGGACACCACGGTCAGGGTGCGCCTAGGCGAACCGCTGCCGGGAGGCACCGAGCCCGTGCTCGAGCCGGGACCGCACAGGGCGCTCAGCGGTGGCGGGGAAGGCGCAGACGGGACCGACATGGTCTACGCCAGCCTCCTGGCTCCCGAGGAGTCGCGCCTGCCTGAACGCTCCGCCGTGGCGCAAGGTGCGCCCGGCGTGGCCACGCCCGCCAGCACGCCCGCTGCGACCGGCGCAGGCGCGGAGGGCAGCGAGCCGGTCCTCACGCAACTGGAGCGCAGCGGCGCCCCGACCGGAGCGGCGTTAGTGCTGCTGACGCTGGCGCTGCTTGCGCTGCTGGCGGAATGGCTTCTGTTCAGCGGTGGTAAGGCCAGACGACTGGTAGGCTGAAGCGCGTGGCGCGAGTCGACATAGGCCTGCCGTTCGTTACCCTGCTCATCCTCGCGGGTGGCCTGGCGAC
>JBBAFX010000117.1:0-7370 GCA_041655195.1 Trueperaceae bacterium | reverse complement strand
GGTTTGATCGGCGACCCAGGCAACCCGGCGTTCGCGTTCCTCAGCTACTTCCCGCTCACCAGCTCCAGCGCCATGTCCGTGCGCATGATCCTCGGCGACGCGGGTCCTCTGCAGGCCTTCGTGGCGCTAGCCGTCCTCATCGCGGGCTGCTTCGCAGCCCGCTGGGCGGCTGGCAAGATCTTCTCCCTTGCCGTACTCATCACCGGAAAGGAGCCCTCGTGGGGCGAGATGATCCGCTGGGTGCGGAGAGCGCACTGAGTCGCTGGCGGTAATCTGCGCAAGAACCGCGGTAGTTCGCACTACTGATACGAGAACGCGCCACCTGGTTCGCAGGTGGCGCGCTTCCTATCCGGAACCGTGCGGGGTGCTCAGGTCTCCGAGACTCGCGTGAAGGTGAATTTGCCCGAGAGTTCGGACCGATCCCCGCTGACTATGAGAGTCAGCCGGTAATCGCCCGCCAAGGTGTCACCGTTCACCGTTCCGTTGAGCACGAACTCCAGGCTGTCGCCGTTGCTGTGCGTAGCTATGACGGATATGCGGATGGTGTTACCCGTGGCGTGACTGTCGACGTCGACCGAGAGGGTCTCGCCATTGTGCGTCAGGACGAACGAGTTCTCGTAGACGTGGCCACCGGGCTCGATCTCGAACTGGAGAGGAACCCCGCCCGCGTTGCCCGCCCATTGCCCCGTCAGTTCGGGCGAGGCGGCCGGTTCGCTGCAGGCGGCAAGAAGGAGCATCAGTGCGGCGGTCAGTAGGAGTGGTAAGCGCTTCATGTAAGCCTCCGTTCGACTATCCTTATGGACCGCCGTCACGCTACAACCCCAACATGAGTTTTCTGGGAGGTATCCGCAGATGTTCGGAAGTTCCACACGCTCAGGAGGCACGGCTGCCGCGCGCACCGTCTACTACACCGCCTCATCGCTAGACGGTTTCATAGCAGGGCCCGACCACTCGCTCGACTGGCTACTGAAGTTCGGCAACGTACCCGGCGGGGATTACCAGGAGTTCATAGCGCAGGTCGGCGCGGTGGTCATGGGCGCCACCACTTACCGGTGGCTTCTCGAGCACGAGGTCATGCCGCCAGGTGGCGAGCCCAAGCCGTGGCCGTACCAGCAACCCACCTGGGTCTTCAGCAACCGCCAGCAGCGCGCGGTGCCGGGCGCGGACGTCACGTTCGTAGCGGGCGAGGTGGCCCCGGTCCATGCTGAGATGCTGCGGGCCGCGGGCGGCAAGAACGTGTGGATCGCGGGTGGGGGAGAACTAGCCGGCCAGTTCCATGATGCCGGGTTGCTGGATGAACTGAACGTCACCTACGCGCCCGTCGCGCTGGGCGCGGGAGCCCCGTTGTTCCCGCGCCATCTTGCCTTCCCCGACCTGGAGCTACTCGACTCCAGCAGCTACGGCGGGGTGTTCGTGCAGGTGCGTTACGGCGTGAAGCGAGGCTCGACCGCCGGTTAGGGTCCGACCGCTTACGGCCCGACCGAGATGAACGGCAGCGTGCTGCCGGGCAGCATGGTGTGAGGCAGGATGCCGTCCCAGTTCTCGGCGGTGACGAGGGCTATGACCTGCGGGTTGTCCCTGAGGGCCTCGCCTCTCGCACGGATGGCGCTAGCCTCCGCGTCACCGGCCAAGCGGGTGGCCTCGGCCTGAGCCTTGGCTTCCGCCACGCGGGCATCGGCCGCGCCTTGCGCCTGGGTGACCACGATCTGCGCCTGAATGCGTTGCTGCTCGAGCTCCTGACTGCGGCGCTGTACCTCGACCTCGGCCATCATGCGCGCCTCCACCGACTGCTCGTAAGCCACGCTGAACGCCACGTCCTCAACCTGGACAGACTCAATAATGACGCTGGGGGTGTCGATGGCGCGCAGCACCTCGTCGAAGATCTGCTGGTTCAGGGAGCTGCGCTGCTGGATGGCTTCCACGGCGTTGAACTGGCCGAACACCGTGCGCGCCAGCTCGTTCACGCGGCGGTCGATGAGCCTATTCACCATGCCGTCCTCGCTGCCGAACGTGGCGTAGATGTCGTCGACGGCTTCCGGGGCCAGGCGGTAGGTGACCGACATGCGCAGCTCGGCCAGCTGCTGGTCGCGGGAGTACGCCTCCATGCGTTCGTAGACCTTCGAGTTGGTCTGGGTGCGGATCATGACCACGCGGTCGATGAAGGGGATCTTGAAGCCGAGGCCGGGCTGCGCTATGCCCACCACCGCGCCCAGGCGCAGATGCACCCCGCGGTAACCCTGGTCCACGGTGAAGAAGCCGTTGAACAAGATGATGACGGCCACGAGGGCTACGGCGGCTATGAGGATGAGCCGACTGGAACCACGCAGGCCACCTAAGCGGTTGCGGGAGGTCAGCACTTCGAATTCGTCCATGAGGGTGCTCCTGTCATGTAGAGGTTCCGGGTTCGCCGCGTAAAGTCACCGCAAGGTCGCGGCGCGCCGTTCCGTTATGGCGTGGCTAACTTCCCCCGAGGTTGTGGTGGGGAGCGGTCAGTTCCGCTGAGACCTCGCTGATTTTACCGTGCCGGGCGGTGAGGGTCGGCGGGGTGGCGGTGCCCCTGTGAGTTCATGTGGGCTTGGCAGGCGGCAAAGCACCGACCAACTCCTCGACGGTCTCGCGAAGGGGTTGCTGACTAGCGCCACTCCCTGAACCGGGTACTGGGTACAACCGCCACAAGCGGCGCTACACGGTTGCGTTCGCGCTACCCTTCGGGTAGGGGGAAGCATGTTGGTGCAAACGATCAGATCCGGTGTCGGCCAGCGTGTCAGAACGGCACTGACGCTTCTCGTTTTGGGCAGCCTGCTCTCCGGCTGTTTCCGACCTCCTCCACCTGCCCCGGTGCTGTTTCCGGACGATTCGCGGGTACTGAATGGCCCGTGGAACCTAACAGTCATGGGTTTGAGTGGAGGGCCCGCCCGGTTCGTTCATGCTGAGCGCGCCAACAGGATTGTGCTGTGGAAAGGCGGTCAAGTTCGGGTCTACGCGCTCCAAGACACGACCGGGTGGGAAGAGCAGCCAGCAGGAGCCCTTAGCGACGCGGTGGCCAACACTTTCGATCCCGCCATTGAGGCGTTCGTGACCATCACGGCAGGCGAGGGGAGCATTGGCATACGCGTCGTACCGGCCGACGGAGCGCCTGCAGTAACGCACAACGTTGCGGTGCCTGCCGGTCATTCCTTGGAAGAGGTCGCCTCCGGCTCCGGGCTTGTGTTCGCGCTGACCCGTGTGGCAGGCGGCGCGTGGCACCTTACTTGGTGGCATTCGGCGTCGGGAGCACTTGGCGGAACGCGGGTGGTGCCCGCGCCACGCGACGGCTTCAGGGTGTCCTCCAACGGACGGACCCTGGCACTTTGGAACCTGGACGCCTGGAGGGTGACGGTCATAGACACCGAGGCTCCACATGCCCAGGTGGACGTGCGCCTTGGCGCCTGCCGCAGCAACTTTCTTAGTGAGAGTAGCGCTGATGGGCGCTGGTTCCTGGTCGCCGACTGTGGTAGCAACGTTAGGGCAGCGGACCTAACCGAAGAGAGCCCGACCACCACCGCCGTGGGAGTCAGGTACACGAGCCTCATTACGTTTGCGGCGCACGGTGGCGAGTTCGTGTGGCGGGATGCCAGCGGCGTGATGCACGCCTACGACCTTACGGAACGGACGCGCGAGGAGTTGGCGCGCTTGGAAGTCGAACCGCTCGAGCACCTCGAACCCTGGGTCCGGGCCGTGTACCTGAACCGGAACGCCGGCTTGCTCGTGTACGGCACCAATCATGGCACGGTGCGGACCGAAAGCCTCCCGCCAGGAACAGACGCTGCGGTCGAGGAAGAACTGCCGCGTTTGGCGCTCTCCGGAGCGCTGCTGGACCTGCGGGCCGGCCCACTTAGCACTAATGAAGCAGGCGGCACTAGCGCTTCAAGTTACGAGTTCTCGGGCAGCTTCCAGGCGGTTGGTGCCAGCGTAGCCGATGAGGCGTTGGCTATCACTGGCACGGTATCCGCTTACGGTCTGCACGATTACAAGCCGGGCCTCACGCCTCAAGTCTGGATACCAATGCTGACTGGAAGAGCCGTGGCGCTTGACACTGGCACGGACGCCGAGCGGTACGAATTGACGTTCTCAACTGAAGATAGGCGCGCGACCGTGTACACAGGTGAATTGAGAGACGTGAGCGAAGGGATCAGCTACTCAGTCAGGCTCAAACGCGCCGCCGTAGAGCCGTAACCGTGCCTGGCGACCTTAACCAGGCCGGATGAAGGTCGCGTGCTCCCAAACTGCGCCGCGCCCGGAGTCGGACCGTACCAGTCCGCCCGACGTGGCGGCGGCCGCCACAGCCGCGGGGGGTCGCACGTAGAACCTGTACTTGCGGCCCAAGAGCCGGAACAACAGGTGCTGCAGCTGCGCCGCGGCTCGTAAGGGCCACGTGGAGTGAGGGAAACTGAGCACCAGAGCCTTGCGCGTCAAAGTGGCCGCCACAGCCACGAGTTCGAGCCCTTCGGGTGAGCAGCAAATGACCTTGTTCATGATCACCACGTCCGCAGGCTCTACGTTGCCGGGCTGGTCAAGTAGGTCGTGCACCCGGAACGCGGTGCGGTCCTCGATATTGAGGTCGCGAGCCAGCTCGGCCGCGTACCGTCTGTAGGCGGCCACCAGCTCGATAACCTCTCCTGAGTGAGCGCCCCTGCGGAGTAGCTCGGCCTGCAGCGCCCCGATGCCGCCGCCTATCTCCAGCACGCGGCCGCCTTCGTACGCTGCTTGGGGAACGCTGGCGAGTAGCTTGCGCTCGAGTTTCTCCAGCCCGCGCCGGCGGTACGACCGCAGATCCCATTCGGCCACGCGCCAGCTGAAGATCTCCTCACAAGGTTGTGCACGGCAACAGGAGGCCATACGGAATAGTAGTGCCAACTGGCCTCGGGCGTCCCGAGTATTCGCACCGCTCCCGCCGCGTTGCCGCTGGCCGGCTCAAGCCGTACACTTGGTCATGGCAGATAAGCGGCTCACGCTCACCAACGGACGCGTCCTGGTGGCCGCGTTCCTCCTCCTAATGGGCGTGCTTTTCACCCTCACCGCGCTGATCTTCGAGCCCTCACCCGCGAAGTGGACCATGCTGGGCGTGGCCGCGTTCATGTACATCGGCGGCATCACCGGCTTCGTGCTGGCCATCCGGCACCGAAACTGAACGCGTAACCCGCCAGGCCCTCCGAGGTCGCAGCGCACGCACTTGCGTCGCAGGGCGGCTGTTGACGCGTCTTTGACGCCAAAACCCATAAAATCCGAGCAACACTGAGCGTCACTCTGGCGCCCGGCACCGCCTAGGCCGGCCGAAACGTAATACCGTGACGGTCGCATACGTACTTGTAACGACCTACCTGGAGGGCTCACGATGCTCAGCTCTTTCCTACGCCCGGTTTCGCCGCGCCTCAACACTCCGATGATCAGGGGTCTGGTGCTGGCGGTCGGCATCACGTTGCTATCATTCGCGGCTGCCCAGCAGTGCACGTACGAGATAGAACCTAACGACACGCCTGCCGAAGCAACCCTTGTCACCGGCGTCGGCCCCGACGGCGTTGGCAATGCCCCGAACGCTCGGCTGGGCACCATCTGCCTGGCCGGAGATATCGCCAGCGGTGATCAGGACGCGTTCTGGTGGGAAGTCGACGAGCTAACGGCCGCTCATCAGTGGACGGCGAACATCCAGGGGGTGGCCAGGCAGGTCAACCGGCTCTCGCTCTTCAGGATCGAGTTCGCCGACAACGGGGTAGAAGTAACTGCCGCCAACGAGATCTTTACGTTCGCCTCGGCCGACGGCTCACCCACGGACTCCCGACCCTTCCTCATCGACCCAGGTAGGTACCTGGTAGGCATCTCGGTCTCCGGCGGTTCCGGGCAGTACGTCGTGAACATGACCCCGGTGGACCTCGCCTACCGCGCCAACAGGCTGAGCACCTACGAGAACCGGGGAGAATTCAGCAATTATGGTCCGGTTGCCGGCGAGTTCGAGCAACGGTTCGAGATAGCGGAAGCAGACGCCGGCTTCGCGTGGGGGCTCCTGCTCGAGGGCCCCGTAGGCAGCGAGTTGACCCTAGAGCTGCATGGGCCAGACGGACCGATCGGTACACCACAACGTGCCTCTAACGCACCTGCCAGGCTGGACGGCTACGGCCTCGAACCTGGCGCCTACGTAGCACGCATCATTGGCGCCAGTACGGCCACTAGGCTGACTCTCATGAAGCAGGGCCGACTTGGCGACGGCCAAGAACGCGAACCGAACAACAGTCGAGCGAACGCTACGCAGTTCCCGCTCGGCACCGACATGAAGGGCATGGCAAACGACGAAGACTGGTTCCGAACGGCTGTAGGCCCCGTAGACGCGGAGCAGAGCTGGGACCTCATAGTCGAAGCGCAAGCTGCAGTGGAAGTACGGCTGTACGGTCCCGACGACCAGGAGTTGCTCCGCCGCAGCCTAACCAGCGGTTCGATCAGCGCGTTGCACCTTGCCGAAGGCGCTTACAGCATCCGACTAGTTAGGGCCAGGGAAGAGACCGACTACCGGCTCTCGTGGCAGCCTTCCACCCCAAGGCCAGCCAACTACACCGAGATAGAACCCAACGACACCCGCATAACGGCTACCGATTTGGGTGAGCAGCCTGAGGCCCGGGGGACACTAGAGACGGAGGATACTGACTACTTCCGCTTCCAGGTAGCGGACCAGGCTCAGCTGTTCCGCGTCCAGGCGGTAGGCCAAGGCATAACCAGGGTAAGCGTCTATTCCGGTGGCGGCACGCTGATCAAGGAGGAGAGAGGCCAGGGACGCATACGCCTAGATGACCTGCTCCTGCTTCCGGGCACCCAGTACTTCGCGGTGGAAGGCGACGGTGAGTACGCCGTTAGGGTCATTCCCATCGGTCCCGCGCCCGCACCGGAACCGCCCGCGGACATGCCCGCCGCGGACGAGGCGCTCAGTTCGGCGCCTGCTGCGCCGACAGAGCCTGAAGCCAGCGACGCGTCACAAACGGGCCCCCCGCAGGTTGAGCAGCCCGTTATAGTGCCGCCCCCACCGGGGCTTCTGGAGTACGAGCCCAACAACGATAGGAGCCGCGCGCACAGGTTGCAGCCGGGTGCGGTACACGTGGGGCGGCTCAGCCCTAGGGGCGACGAGGACCATTACCGCTTCTATCTGGCTGCCGATCAGCTTGTAAGGATCGAACTTGTACCGCCCGAGGGGCCAACGAGTCTCTCCTTCGATCTGAGCGGCGAGGGACGCTACCGTGCCATCGCGGGTGAAGAGGGACAGCCGGTGGTTATGGAGCGGTGGCTCCTCGCTGGTGACCATTCACTCGTTGTGCACGGTAGACCCGCGAGCGATCCGCCCTCCGGCT
>JBBAFX010000116.1:0-7488 GCA_041655195.1 Trueperaceae bacterium | reverse complement strand
CGCGTCCGGCAGGTACCGTCTGAATGACGACCTGGTGCAAGGTTCTTCGATCATGCCGCAGAAGCGCAACCCCGTCTCACTGGAGCACGCCCGCACGAAGTTCTCGCGGGTGGTTGGTGCTGCCAGTATGTTCTACTTCTCCAGCCACAACATCCCGTTCACCGACCTCAACGACTTCGGCCCCGACATGCAGGGCGGGCTCACCACGCAGCACCGCCAACTGAAGGGCGCGCTCGACCTCCTGGCTGCGTGCCTGGCGGGCGGCGATTTCGAAACGGGCCGGCTCGGGGAACTAGCCGCCGCCACCGACACCACGGCTACCGAGCTGGCCGACGTGCTGGCGCGCGAGCACGGACTCTCGTTCCCAGCAGCGCACGGCGTGGCCGCGCGCTTAGTGAAGCTCATGTTCGAACAGGGCAAGCCGCTGACCACGGCTAGCCCCGCCGATTTGGCAGCCGCGGGTGGACCGCAGCTGACAGCCGAGGAGGTGACGGCGGCTCTCGACCCCGCCGCGTTCGTTAGGCGCCGCGCCGGTTACGGAATGCCGGCGCCCGAGGTCATGACCCCCCAGCTCGCCC
Source organism: Trueperaceae bacterium (assembly GCA_041655195.1). Taxonomy (GTDB): domain Bacteria; phylum Deinococcota; class Deinococci; order Deinococcales; family Trueperaceae; genus JAAYYF01. The sequence goes on along the minus strand of JBBAFX010000116.1, from coordinate 6,910 downwards.
GGGCGCGGGAGCGGCTGCACGCCGACTCCACCGCCCTGCGGGAAAGAGAAAGCGCGTTAGGCCGCGCTACAGCGCAACTGCGCGGATCAGAAAGGGAGTAAGCATGAAGCGTGTTCTTCTAATCTTGGCCGTGGTGCTGGGGTTCGGCGTTGCCGCAGCCCAGACCACCATCACCTATTGGCAGTACGACTACGCTACGCGTGTCGACGCCATGAACCAGCTCATCGCCCTGTTCGAGGCCGAGAACCCCGACGTGAAGGTCGTTCAGGAAACCTTCCCGTACGACGGCTACCCGGCTCAGGTGGCGGCCTCCATCCCCGCCGGCCAGGGCCCCGACGTTGCCCAGCTCTTCTACGGCTGGCTCCCCACCTGGGCGCGCGGCGGTTACGTCGTGCCGCTGCCGGGTGAGTACTTCGACGCCGGTGAACTCGACGCCAACTTCGCTCCGCTCGTGCAGGCCGCCAAGTACGACGGCACCTGGTACGGCCTCCCCACCGCCGTGCGCAGCCTGGCGCTGTTCTACAACGCCGACAAGCTCGCTGCCGCCGGTTACGACGCGCCGCCCGCCACCTGGGACGAGTTCGTCGAGATCGCTCAGGCCCTCACCATCAAGCGGGGCGCGCGCTTCGAGGAAGTCGGTTACGGCTTCGCCCCCACCGGTCAGGACCACCACCTCGTGCGTGAAGTCCTCATCCGTCAGTTCGGCGGCCAGCCGTACTCCGACGACAACCTCACCGTGACCTACAACAACGAAGCCGGCGTCAACGCGCTGACCTTCTACACCGACTGGGTCACCGAACACGAGATCGGCGTGCCCGAGTTCGTGCCCGGCAACAACGGTTACCGTGACGGCTTCCGCGTGCTTGAGAACATCGCCATGATCATCGACGGCTCCTTCGCCATCGGCGACGTGCAGCGCCTGGCCGAGTTCAACTGGGGCGTCACCGAACTGCCCGTGTTCGACAACGGCGTCCAGTCCAACTTCGGCTCGTTCTTCATGAACGCCCTCACCCCCAACGCCACCAGCGATCCCGCCAAGGCCGAAGCCTCCGCGCGCTTCCTCAAGTTCGTCACCAGCGACGACGCCATGAAGCTCTGGCTCGACGTCGTGGGCGAACTGCCCGCCAGCCGCAGCCTCATCGCTGACCCCGAACTGGCCGCCGACCCCGTCTACGGTCCGTTCGTGCGCGCCCTCGACTACGCTCACGCCACCGTGTTCGTGGACGAGTCCGGCCAGCGCGACGTTATGGTCGACGCCATCAACGAAGTCGTTCTGCAGGGTAACGACCCCGCGGCCGCGCTCGAAGGCGCCGCTCTCACCGAGCAGCTGATCCTCGACTCGCACCGCTAAGTAACGCAGCTGGGGCGGGCGCCTGACAAGGCGCCCTGCCCCGACCAAGTGCAGGGCCGAGCTTCACTCGAGACTCGGCCCCGCTCCCCACCGCCCGAGCCACAGCAGCCGGGCCAGGCATCTGGAGGTGCCATGAGCTCGCCCCCCGTAAAGCCGCGCCGCAGGCTGTCGCTCAGTTCGCGAGAGGCCATCTGGGCCTACATATTCCTGCTGGTGCCGCTGGCGTTCTTCCTGTTCTTCCGCCTCTGGCCGGCGCTGCAGTCCTTCCGGCTCTCTTTCTTCAGTTGGCACGTCGACCCCGAGATGCGCAACTTCGTGGGTCTGCAGTACTACCGCGAGATGTGGGCCGAGTTCGTGGCCAAGGGTCCCATCTACCGCGCGTTACGGAACATGCTCTATTACTTCGTGCTGGTGGTGTTCGGCCAGGTGAGCATAGGTCTCATCAGCGCCCTGCTCCTCAACAGTGTCGAGCGGTTCCGCTCTATCTTCAGGGCCATCTTCTTCGCCCCGTACGTCACTCCCGCCGCCGCGGTGGCGTGGGTGTGGGGCTGGATGTACTCAGTCAACTTCGGTATCTTCAACCGCCTCTTGTCCGACTGGAGCGATTGGGTCACCAACATCGGCCTGCCGTGGCTGGCCATAGACCCGCAGCCGTTCCTCACGAGCCCATCTCAGGCGCTCATCGCGGTGTCGGTGGTCGTCATCTGGCAGCAGGTCGGGTTCCAGGTCGTCATCTTCCTGGCGGGCCTGCAGGGCATCCCGCGCCAGTTCCACGAAGCCGCCGCGATCGACGGCGCCAACGGCTGGCAGCGCTTCTGGAAGGTCACCTTCCCCCTGCTCAACCCGGTGCTCGTGTTCTCGCTCGTTATCTCCACCATCGCCACCCTGCAGATCTTCGACCAGGTCGTGAACATCAACTTCACCGACCAGGGCGGGCCGCTCGGTAGCACGCTCACCATCGCGCTCTACATGTACCAGCAGGCGTTCGAGAAGTTCCGCATCGGCTACGCTGCCGCGGTCACGGTGCTCCTCTTCGCTATCATCATGATCGTCACGCTCATACAACTGAAGCTGACCCAGAGGGAGGTCGAGTACTGATGGTGGTCTCAAGCCGCCGGTTCCGGCCCGGCAGACTGTTCATCTACCTTGCCCTGGCCGTGGGCAGCATCGTCATGGCGTTCCCGTTCGTGTGGATGCTCTTGTCCTCGTTCAAGTCGCTGCGCGAGATCTTCCGCTTCAACTTCTGGCCGCAGGTCTGGACGCTAGCTAACTACCAGGAAGTCATCCTCAACACGCAGTTCCCGCGCTGGTTCATGAACTCGATGGTAGTGGCGGGCATCTCCACAGTGTCGGTGCTCTTCTTCTGCTCACTGGTGGGTTACACGCTCACTAAACTGCGCTTCCCGGGCAAGGAGTTCATCTTCCTGCTCATCCTCTCTACCCTCATGATCCCCACGGAGATGCTCGTCATCCCCTGGTACGTCATGGCCACCGAGTACGGCTGGGTCAACACCTTCTGGGGCATCGCCTTCCCCGGCCTTATCCCTGCGTTCGGGGTGTTCCTCATGCGGCAGTTCTTCCAGTCACTACCGCGCGACCTGTTCGACGCGGGCAGGGTAGACGGGGTGAGCGAGTTCGGCCTCTACTGGCGGGTGGGTCTGCCCCTGGTGGGCCCCGGTCTAGCCGCGCTGGGCATCTTCAACTTCGTGGGTAACTGGAACGCGTTCCTGTGGCCCCTCATCGTGGCCAAGAGCCCCAGCATGCGCACCATCCCCGTGGGCGTGGCGCTCTTCTCGGGTGAGGCCGGCACCGCCTGGAACCTCATCATGGCCAGCGCCGCGCTGGCGGTCATACCCGTGCTGATAGTGTTCTTCATCTTCCAGCGGCAGATCATCGAGGGCGTCGTACTGACGGGGGTCAAGGGGTGAACAAAGCGGACGCGGAGCCGGACCCGAGCCTTAGGGCGGGCGCCGGGCAACACGGGCCCGGCGCTGCGGGGCGCCGGGCCCGCATACTGCTGGTCGGGAACGCTAACGTCGACGTTCTGATGGGCGACCTGGCGCCCTGGCCGCAGCCGGGCACCGAGGCGGTAGTGGACCGCTACGAGCTGCGCGTGGGCGGCGCGGCCGGCAACACCGGCCTGGCGCTCGCCGCCCTGGGGGCGGGCGCTCAGCACGGCTCCGAACTCATAGCCGCCGTGGGCGAGGACGCCTTGGGGCGCTGGCTCGAGGCGGAGCTGGACGGCGTCATGCAGCTAACGCGCGTGCCCGCCGCCACGGCCCTAACCGTGGGCTTGACTCACCCCGACGGCCAGCGCACGTTCGTTTCGTACATGGGTCACCTGCACGAGCTGCCGCTCACGCGCATTGAGTCCGCGCTCGAAGCGGCGCGGCCGGGCGACTTGCTGCTCCTCTGCGGTTACTTCCTCATGCCTGGCCTGCGCCGGCACGCGCCCGAACTGCTGAGGCGCGCGAAGGCTAAAGGCGTCATCACGGCGCTCGACACCGGCTGGCCTCCCGAAGGCTGGACGGAGCAGGTCCGTAACGAACTGCTGGCGCTGCTACCCGACCTCGGGGTCTTCCTGCCTAACCGCGAAGAACTCCTGGGCGTGACCGGCCTGCCCGACGCCGGCACTTACGACGCGGCCGCGGTGCGGGAAGGCGTGACCCACCTGCGGGAAATGGGGCTAGCGCGCGTGGTCGTGAAACTGGGCGGCAACGGTGCTCTCTACGCCGGACCTGAGGGCGAGACCACGTTCGCGGCGCCCGCCGTGAAGGTGCAGGACACCGTTGGCGCGGGCGATACCTTCAACGCCGGCCTACTGGTGGCCAGGCAGCGCGGCTACAGCTGGACGGAAGCGTTGAAGCCGGCGGTGCAGGCGGCCAGCCTAGCCATCGCCAGCTCGCCGCGGCGCTACCCTAACTGGGCCGAGGTCGACGCGGCCGTGCCGGCCAGCTAGTCGTCCACCGGCGCGGCTGGCGCGCCTTGCCCACTATTCAGGACTAGGCTCGAGCGCTCGGGGCTCGGTGGCCCTGAGCCCCGCCTCCGTCACGAGATGCTCGACCGCCACGTCGTGGGCGGCGACCGGCAGCCGCGCCAGCACCAGCGCCTCGTAAGCCACACCTACGGTCAGCGGCCACCGCGTGCCACCCTCGGCGGTGGGTGCCAGCAGGCGGTCGTAGTACCCCTTGCCGAAACCCACGCGCACGCCCGTCACGTCGAACAACAGACCCGGCACTAGCAGCAGGTCGATATCCTCCAGCGCCACCTGGGCTGCCGCGGCGGACGGCTGACGCACCCCCCACGCGTGCGTCTCAAGCTCACCGGGGCGCACCTCGTGGAAGGTCAGGTGCGGCTCAGGCGCCTCGTGCATGCGGGGCGCCACGAAGCGCTTAGCGTCCGCCGTTAGGCCCAGCACGTTCACCTCGTCCGGTAATGCCAGGTAGATACCCACCGTGACAGCGGCCTGGTACGCCTCGCTCCCTCTCAGGGCGGCGCACACGGCGGTGTCGACAGAGTTGCCCAGCGCGGCGCGCAATGCCGGGCGCGCATCCCGGGCCCAGCTACGCAACTGCCGCTTGGTGGCGCCCGGGCCGGGAGGCAGCGAAACCGCCAAGGTCACCGGTGCGCCCTCCGCGGGCCCCGCGTTTCACCACCGCTACCTTCGCTCACGCTACGAAGTGTAGCGCCGCCGGCTGCCGGCAAGCTCCGGCGCGGCGCATACTCGGGTATGTCCAAGGACCTCTCCACTACCCTGCACCACATCACCGGCCTGCGCTTCATGGGCGAGACGCCCGAAGGCATGCGCACCATGATCGACAACGAGAAGAGCGCGCGCACCGGCCCGAGCCCCATGCAGCTCGTGCTGCACGCGCTGGCTGGCTGCTCAGCCGTGGACGTGGTCGCCATGCTGGGCAAGCGCCGCCTGACCATCCGCGAGTACCGCATCGAGGTTCACGGCGAGCGGCCCGACACGGTGCCCTCGCCCTTCACGCACATAACCGCGCGCCACGTGTTCGACGTGCCCGGCCTGGACGAGGCCACCGCCCGCCGCTTCGTGGACCTGGCCATGAACAAGTACTGCTCGGTCGGAGCGTCCCTCAAGGCCGAGCTTTCGTATGAGGTGGAGCTGCTGCACGAGCACCGGTCCACCGACGAACTGGCGCGCGAGGCCGCTAAGGAAGTCGACGAGTAACGCAAGCAGCGACTACGAGCCGCCGGCCGGGGTCAGGCCTGCAATGGCCCTCGGCCCGGTTCGGGATCCGGCGCGTTAGCGCCCGCGTTCGCCGCGGCGAAGCCCGTCTGGAGGCCCATGAGGTAACTGAGCTTGAGCAGGAACTCGAGCGCGTCCGGGTCGCCGCGCTCCATGAGCAGCTCGAGGTACTCGGCGGTGCCGTCGGGTAACGCCACCGCAGCGATCTGCTCGGCGTACCGCTCACGCATCTCGTTGATGAAACGCTCGATGAGTTCCCGGTTCACGCCGCGCTCCCATCCTCGTTGCCACCCGCCGGGACGGCGGAGCCTTCCGAGTTGGCGGCGCGCAGGTCCTGGTTCTCGGCGTACTCCTCCAGCCAGTCCATGATGGCCTCCGCCGTGGCCAGGTTAGTGGCCAGCGGCACCTGATGCACGTCGCAGATGCGCAGCAGCGCCGCCACATCCGGTTCGTGCGGCTGCGCGGTGAGGGGATCGCGGAAGAATAGCACGGCGGCCACCTGATCGTTGGCGATGAGCGCGCCCACTTGCAGGTCGCCGCCCAGCGGCCCCGACTGCACGCGCTCGATCTGCAGACCCGTCTTCTCGGTGAGGATCTTGCCCGTGGTGCCGGTGGCAACGAGCTTGAACCTCCGCAGCAGATCCGCGTGCTGATTTACGAACATGGCCAGGTCCAGCTTCTTCTGGTCGTGCGCTATGAGAGCCACGTACTTCATGCCCCACAGTCTAGTTGCTGCGCGCGGCCGGCGCCGGGTGACGCGCCTACCCGCGCCGTGCCTGGGCCGTCAGGAAGCACCCCTGCGGCGTTCGGTTGAACCTCACCCGGGGCGGCCGTACGCCGGCAATTAAGTCGTTCTTAAGTGCCTCGCCCCTAGGCTACGCGCAACACCGTGGAGGTCGTGATGTCGAGGATCGTGAAGGTTTGGACCGCGCTGCTGGCACTGCTGGTGGCTAGCGCCGCGCTAGCGCAGGCGTTCAACGGCTCGTTCCAGGAGCCGCAGACGGGCATGGTCATCTCGTTCAACGAGGCGCAGCCGGGCGCGCTCACCGGCATGCTGAACGGTCCCAACGGTCAGTTCCCGCTTCAGGGCGAGACCAACGGCACCTTCGCGTACGGCGTCGTCAACTCGCAGCAGGGACCCCTCGGGTTCCAGGCGCAGGTCAGTCCGGACGGCCAGTACCTTCAGATCGCTTTCTTCCAGGTCGGCGCTGACGGCCAGCCCGTGCAGGCCGGCCAGACCCTCACCCTGCAGCGGCAAGGGGGCATGCTGCCAGGCCAGGCGCCGGGCCAGGTACCCGCACAGGTACCCGGACAGATGCCCGGACAGATGCCGGGTCAAGTTCCGG
>JBBAFX010000115.1:0-7493 GCA_041655195.1 Trueperaceae bacterium | reverse complement strand
AACACCGTGGTAGGCAAAGAACTCCATGCCGCTTAGCACTATGCGGTCGTGTGAACCGTGCCCTGTCACGCGTGGTACTCCGTTCCCTGCAGGGCGCCCCAGACCTTGAGGGCCTGTACGTGTTCGGCCACGTCGTGTACCCGCAGCATGGCGGCGCCCGCGTCAGCCGCCCGCAGGTGCATGACCAGGGTGCCGGGCAGGCGCTGCTTAGGTTCGGCGGGCCCCGCGATGGCGACGATGCTGGACTTACGCGAGGCGCCCACAAGGACCGTGTGCTCGCTGGCCGTTAGCTCCTCAAGGTGTGAGAGCAACTCGAGGTTGTGGCTGACCGTCTTGCCGAAGCCGATGCCGGGGTCCAGCATTACGTCCGGCACGCCCGCGGCCAGCGCGGCGTCCGCGGCAGCGTGGAGGAACTCACTGACCTCGCGGACGACGTCCTGGTAGACGGGTTCCTGCTGCATGGTGCGCGGTTCGCCCTGCATGTGCATGACCACCACCGGTGCGCCAGCTGCGGCGGCCACCGCGCGCATGCCCGGCAGGCGCAGCCCCCCGATGTCGTTCACGATATGCGCGCCGGCGTCCAGCGCGGCCCGAACCACTTCGGGGTTGCGGCTGTCGATGCTGACGATCACGCCGGCCGCCGCTAACGCCGCCACTACCGGCACCACCCGGCGGCGCTCTTCGGCTTCGGGCACGGGCGCGGCGCCGGGCCGGGTGGATTCACCACCCACGTCAACGACCAGCGCCCCAGCAGCGTGTTGCGCCAGGCCGGCGCCTACGGCGCGTTCCGCGTCGAAGCGCTCCCCGCCGTCGCTGAAGCTGTCCGGCGTCACGTTGATCACGCCCATGAGGGCGGGTCCGCGCCAGCGCAGCACGCGCCCGCCGCCCGGCAGTTCCAGACCGAAACGCAGTTCGTGCTGCCGTGCGGCTGGCGCCACTGTGACGTTGTCGGCGGCAGTCGCCGCTGTGGCTCCGGCCGGGGCTGGCGGCCGGGCCTGCTGGGCGGGCGGGTGGGCGGGCGACCGAGCGGCCATCAGTTACCCCCGCGGCTGGCAGCGTCCGTGCTGGGGGTGCCCTCCGCCGCCCCGTCAGCGGGCGCGGCTGGATGCCAATCCGCGGGTTTGGCTGCCAGCCCGAAGCGCCACGCTACGGCGTGCGCCACGCGCACGCCGGCGTGTCCGTCGCCATAGGGGTTGGGCGCCTCGCGCATGCGGCGCAGGGTGCTCGGGTCGCCCAGCAGCTGCTGCAGGCGCTCCTGCACGCGCCGCGGGTCGGTGCCTAAGAGTTCCAGGACGCCGGCGTCCACGCCTTCCGGGCGCTCGGTCACGTTGCGGAGCACTGCTACGGGCACGCCCAGGGCCGCGCCCTCCTCCTGAATACCGCCCGAATCGGTTATCACCAGCTCGGACGCGTCCAGAAGCGCCAGCATGTCGAGGTACTCCCACGGGTCGTCGAGGATGACGTTGTTCAGCGGGCCCAGGCTGGGCTGGACCGCTTCCCTGACCGCCGGGTTGAGGTGCACTGGGTAGACGAAGGTAACGTCCGGGTTGGCGCGCGCCACGGCCGCCAGCGCAGCGGCCAGGGCGCTCATGACGCCTAGGTTCTCGCGCCGGTGCATGGTTATGGCCACCAGGCGCCCGCCGGCCGGCACGTGCGCCGGGAGCTTGGCCACGCCGCGCATCTGCTGCACAGCGTCGACGGCCGTGTTGCCCGTGACGATCATGGCTTCGGGGCTCTTGCCCTCCGCTAGCAGCTGCGTCCGGGCGAGCGGGGTGGGCGGCAGATCGAGGTCGGTGAGCACGTCCGTGAGGCGCCGGTTGGCTTCCTCCGGGAAGGGCTGCAGCATGTCGTAACTGCGCAGGCCGGCCTCCACGTGAGCCACGGGGACGCCCTCCAGGAACGCTGCCAGGGCCACGGCGAACGTGGTGGAGGTGTCGCCGTGCACCAGCACGTAATCGGCCTCCAACTCCTTCAGCTTGGCGGCCGCAGCGGGCACTATGCGGCCCGTGAGTTCGGCCAGCGACTGCCGCGGCGTCATGACGGCCAGGTCGGCGTCGGGAACCAGCCCGAAGGTAGCCAGCGAACTAGCTAGTTGCTCGCGGTGCTGACCCGTTACGAGCGTCAGCACGTCGAGCCCCTCCGTGGCCTGTAAGGCGGTGACCACGGGCGCCATCTTGTTGGCTTCCGGCCGGGTGCCGAACGCGGCCACCACGCGGGGGCGGCGCCCGGCGGGCGCCGTTAGCGGTGCCGGCTCTGCGCCCGGTTTCACGCCGAGGCGTCGCCCAGACGCCTGACCTCAGCTAGCCGCAGTAGCGACACGGCGGCGATGAGCACGATGGTGGCCACGATGGTGGCGAACGCCAGCACTGGCGGGGTGCTCGAGAGCAGCATGCCGATGACGCCGAGGAGCATGGTGGCCGCCCAGAGCAGCAGCACAGTCAGGCGCTTGGAGCCGGAGCGTTCGCGCAGGATGTCGTGAATGTGGTCGTTCGACGCCAACGCCGGGCTGGCGCCACGCCGCAAGCGGCGCAGCGTGACCTGGGTGATGTTCACGACCGGCAGTGCCAGCACGAGGATGGGCGCCACCACTGACACGGCCGCGGTGACCTTGAGGGCGCCGAGCACGCTGACGGCCGCCAGCACGTACCCCAGCAGGTAGGCGCCGGAGTCGCCCATGGTTATGGTGGCGGGCCCGAAGTTGTAGCGCAGGAAGCCGAGCGAGGCGCCGGCCAGCGCGGCCAGGATGAGCACAGCGGCGGCGCGGTCCGGGAACTGCACGGCGACCGCGAGGAGGCTCATGCTGGAGATGGCGGTGATGCCGGACGACAGGCCGTCTAGCCCGTCAATGAAGTTGAAGGCGTTCGTGAAGCCCACCACCCACAGGATGGTGAGGAGGATGGAGAACGTCTCGGGGATGAAGAGGAAGGTGGCGTCGCCGAAGTAGTCGGTCACGAAACCGATCCGCACGCCGTTCACCACGAGGATGCCGGCGGCCACAACCTGCGAGGCTAACCGCAGGGTGGGTGGCACCTCCCACATGTCGTCTATGAAGCCCACGAGCGCCATGAGGGCGCCGCCTAAGGCGATGGCGAGTAGCTCGACCCGGTACTCGTCGAGCGCGCTCGGCGCCACTAGACTGCCTAGGAGCACGGCCAACAGGAAGCCGCCGAGGATGGCGATACCGCCGATGTTAGGCACCTCGCCTTGATGTTGCCTGACCCCACTGCCGTGGGAGCCGCCGCCCACTTGCACGGCGCGGATGCGGATAGCGAAACGGCGTACCCGCGGGACGAACCAGAGCACGGCTCCCAGCGCTATTGCGAAGGAGACGGCGACGAGTGGGAAGAAAGCTAGCACCGTGCTGCGCACGCCTCCCATTCTATGAGACCAGGTAAGACGCCCATGAGACCGCAGGTACAAGCGGCCGCTACGCCGCTAGGGGACCGCTGGGTCACCGGGTGCCGTAGAGCCGGTCGCCCGCGTCGCCTAGGCCCGGCACGATGTAACCGTGCTCGTCCAGGCGCTCGTCCTTGGCGGCCAGGATGATGTCCACGTCCGGGTGAGCGTCCTCCACCACCTTGATGCCTTCAGGCGCACCGATGATGCAGAGTAAACGCACGCGCTTGGCGCCCTCGTCCTTGAGGATCTGGATGGCGGCGGCGGCGCTGCCACCGGTGGCCAGCATGGGGTCGAGGAGGAACACGTCGCGCTCGGCTACGTCGCTCGGCAGCTTGGAGTAGTACTGCACGGGCGAGAGGGTCTCCGGATCGCGGTAGAGGCCGATATGCCCCACGCGAGCGTTGGGCACCAGCTCCAGGATCCCGTCGACCATAACCAGCCCGGCGCGCAGGATACCGATGAGCGCTAGCTTCTTACCCGCCAAGCGCTTGACCTTGGCGGTAGCGACTGGCGTCTGCACCGTGGCGTCCTCGAGCTCTAGGTCGCGCATGGCCTCGAACGCCATGAGCATGGTCAGCTCCATGCAGAGGGAGCGGAACTCCCGCACACTGGTGTTCTCGTCCCGCAGGATGGAGACCTTGTGCTGCACTAACGGGTGGTCTACGACGGTCACGGCCATGTGGAACTCCTCCTGGGCCCCCGGTCGCGGCGAGGGCGGTGTGCTGGCGCGGGCGGCGCGGGCGCTGAAGCGAACGCGGGCGGCGCCCCAAGCGCTAGCGGCGCTACAAAAAAGTGCCGCCCAAACGGGCGGCTACTCATGGCGGAGAGGGTGGGATTCGAACCCACGGTGCAGCGTAGCCACACAACGGTTTTCGAGACCGTCCCGTTCAACCACTCCGGCACCTCTCCTCGCGGTCTACGGCTCGGGCCGCCGCGCTAACAGCGCCTTGGTCCTGAGCCTGCGAAGTATACCTTACCGGCGGGCGGGGATACCACTTAGGGCCGCGCCGCAGGCTTCAGCAGCCTCGCGACTTTTCGGGTAGACTACGTGTCGGCCGCTGCGACCTTGACGACCGTGGCGGCGAGGCATACACTCCCTGTTGCGCTCCGCAGCTTGGGGTGCCCGGGCGCCTGAACGGCGTCCACCGCGTTGGCCCATCGTCTAATGGCAGGACAACGGTTTCTGGTACCGTCGGTCAAGGTTCGAATCCTTGTGGGCCAGCCAACGCAAGCCACGGCAGCGCGCCCGCCAGCCGTATGTAGACCCCCAGGGGCTACGTTAAGTTCAGCAGGTGCGCTTCCCGTCGGTGGCCCATCGTCTAATGGCAGGACACCCGGTTTTGGTCCGGTCGGTCGGAGTTCGAATCTCTGTGGGCCAGCCACAACGCCCCCTCCAAGTGAGGGGGCGTTCTTACTTGCTCGCGCCTAACGCGCCTGGTTTAGAGCGCCTAGAGTCACAGTGCGCTGCTGGCTCATTCTCCGCCGTAATCGTAGAAGCCGCGCCCGGTCTTGCGCCCGAGGTGGCCCGCCTCCACCAGCTTGCGGAGCGTCTGCGGCGCCCGGAACCTCTCCCCCAGGGCGTCGGTCATGGACTCGGCTATCAGGAGCATGGTGTCTAGGCCGATGTAGTCCGAGAGCTCAAGCGGGCCCATGGGGTGGTTGAGGCCCAGCTTCACGGCCGTGTCGATGTCGCGCGGCGAGGCCACGCCCTCCTCGAGCATGCGCACGCCCTCCAGCAGCAGCGCCGCCACCGCGCGGGTGGTCACGAAACCTTGCCGGTCCTGCACCGTTACGGTCGTCTTACCGCAACTGCGCGCCAACCGCTCCGTGGCCGCCAGCGTGGCGTCGCTCGTCTGCACGGCCCTGACCATCTCGACCAGTTCCATGCGCTCCGGCGGGTTGAACCAGTGCATGCCCACCACCTGGTCGGCGCGCTGCGTGGCGCCTGCAATAGCGGTGACCGAGAGTTCGCTCGTGTTGGTGGCGAGGATGGCGTTAGCGGGAGCGGCGGCGTCCAGTTGAGCGAAGATCGAGCGTTTCAGGTCGAGCTTCTCCGGCACGGCCTCGATCACGAAATCGGCGCCCGCGGCCGCGGCCGCCAGGTCCGTAGTGAGCGTCAGGCGGGCGCCTAGCACCGTTTCGTCGTTGCGTTTAGCGGCGCGCTGCCGGGCGCCCGCCAGCGCCGCTTCGGCGGGGTCGAAGAGGGTCACGTGGTGACCGTTCATGAGCAGCAGGGTGGCTATACCGCCCCCCATGGTGCCTGCCCCCACCACCGTTACGTGCTTGCTGTAGGCCGCGCCGTCGCCGGCGCCGCCGTCCTGTCTATCGGTCATGCTGTGGCCTCCAGGGCTCCGGTTGGCGCCACGGTGGGCGCCAGCGCCGACCGTGCCGTAGCTGGTCCTGAGCTTACTCGCCTGCCTCCGGCGTAACCAGCTGCGTGTAAGGCTGCGCTACAAGGGGTGCGTACAGGTCGTAACGCGTGGTGCTGCCCTTAAGGCTGCCGGTGGGCCCCTGCCCGCCGAGGTAGGGGGCTTTCAGGGGCCGCTTCACCACTACCCGGCGCGAGGCGACACGGCGCGAGACCTCTAACAGCTGCGCGGCGTCGTCGTCCGCCCCCACCAGAGCGCGGAAAAGCGCCATACCCTTGCCGGGCAGGGCCGACTTCTTCGTGCCTGGGTACATGGGGTCCAGGTACACCACCGCTGGGTTGCGTCCGGCCGCTGCCAGCTCCACCAAAATGGCGCTGGCGTCGCCATCGCGCAAGCTGAGGTTAGCCACCGCGCGGCGCGCGTCCTCCCCGTACGCGCCGCTGCTGGCGCGCGCTAGAGCGTCAGCGAGGAGCGCAGCGATATCTGGGACGCGCTCCACCATGAGCACACTGAGACCCATGGCGGCGAGGTGGAACGAGTCGGCGCCCAGGCCGGCGGTGGCGTCAACGATCTGCGGGGCGGACCCGGCCGTTGCCGGCGTGCCCTTCAGTGCGCCCTTCACGGCCCGCCCCAACAGGTCCCTGCCGCGGCGAGGCGCGCTGAGGTGCTCCACCGCGGCCCTCACCGTGGCGCCGTCCTCGGCCACCAGGGCTAGGCCCTGGTCGTCCTCAATCAGCTGCGCGGCTGCCGTCTCCTCGCTCACGCCATCACCGTTCGTGTCCTCAGTGCTCACGCCGTCAACGTTCACTCCATCACTAGGTTACGGCAGTCACCGGTTGCGGCAGCTACGCCCGTGTGCCTTACCCGTGCGCGGCTCAGCCTGTTCTCCTCAGGGGCTCCTGGGCCACGCCAAAAATGGCGCCCTCGTGCTAATCTTCAGGCGTCAAGACGCTAGTTGGCCTACGTTTCGTAAGGGTATCGGCGTCGTCACCTTGTATGTGAAAGTTCCGAGTGGCGGAGCGCCTAACTATCCAAGGTGAGCTAGGGAGGCAGCATGAACAACCAGAGTCTCAGCGAGCGCCGTAAGGCAGCGGTCACCCCGGCGGCGGCCAGCGTCCACCCCCTCTACTTCCAAAGGGCCGAGGGCAGTTACGTGTGGGACGTCGAAGGCAAGAAGTACCTCGACTTCTCCTCCGGCATCGCCGTCATGAACATCGGTCACTCGCACCCCAAGGTCATGGAGGCCGTGCGTAAGCAGTCCGCTGAGTTCCAGCACCTCTGCTTCGCGGTCGGCATGCACCCCACCTACATCGAACTGGCCGAGCGCCTCAATCGCCTGGCGCCGGGCAGCACCCCCAAGAAGTCGTTCCTGGTCAACTCGGGCGCCGAAGCGGTCGAGAACGCCGTGAAGATCGCCCGCGCTTACACCAAGCGCGCCGGCATCGTGGCTTTCACGCACGCCTTCCACGGCCGCACCTTCATGGCCATGACGCTCACCAACCGCCCCGAGCCGTACAAGAACGGTTTCGTGACGCGCGCTAACGACGTCTACCGCGCCGAGTACCCTTACCTCTTCCGCAACCCGTGGGGCGCCACCACCGAGGAGGAACTGGGCGAGAAGGCGCTGGCGGCGCTCAAGAACCAGGTCAAGTACTCCATCGGCGAGAGCGAGGTGGCGGCGTTCATCATCGAGCCCGTGGCTGGTGAGGGCGGCTTCATCCAGGC
>JBBAFX010000114.1:0-7523 GCA_041655195.1 Trueperaceae bacterium | reverse complement strand
GCACGCCCGGCGCACTGCAGCGGCTGGAGCGCCGGGAGCAGCGCCTGAAGAGCGTGACGGCAGCGCTGGAGAAGCAACTGCAGTTAGCCCGGCGCCGGCTGGCGGACGCGGAGAGAGCCTTGCAAGGGGCCGACGAAGCGGGCCGGCTACGCGCAGAAGGCGACCTGCTCCTGGCTTACGCCCGGCAGGTTCCGCCTGCGGCGACCTCGGTGGAACTCACCGGCTTCGACGGCGAGGCCGTGCTGCTGAGCCTGGACCCTAAGCTGGACGCCGCCGCTAACGCCCGCGCCCGCTACGACCAAGCGCGCCGCCGCGAGGCCCGCGCTGAGCGGGCGGGAACGCAAATGGCGGAGCTCCGTAGCGCCGTCACCGCGTTGGAACACCGCCTGCTGGGTCTGGCCGACCTGCCTGAAGCGGAACTCGCCCAGCTGGTAGAGCAGATGGGGGAGGAGCGCCGCGCCACGCAGCGCGCGCCGGACAAGCCGGGCACCTGGTTCCGGGGCCCGCACGGCTTCGAGGTGGTGGTGGGCCGTAACGCGCGCGACAACGACAAGGTCACTTTCGGCGTCGGCCGTTCCCGCGACGTCTGGCTGCACGCTCAGGGCTACCGCGGTTCGCACGTCATCATCCGCTCAGGCGGGAAGGAAGTGCCGTTCGAGACGGTGTTGTTCGCGGCCCGCCTGGCGGCGGGTTACTCGGAGGCGTTCCGCTCCGATAACGTGCCCGTGGATTACACGGCCCGTAAGAACGTGTGGAAAGTAAAAGGCGGCGCTCCCGGGGCGGTGAACTTCACGCAGCACCGCACAGTGTACGTGACGCCCGCGCGCGACGACGCGGGCGCCCTGGCGGAGGACTCCGACCAGCCGTGACGGCCTCGCCCTTTAGTAGTCCCTCAGTTCGCTTGGCCCGCTGAGCCGAACACGCGCATGCGTTCAGCCACCACGCGGCACATCTCGTCGCGGGCGGGTCCCAGTATCCTGCGGGGGTCGAACTCCTTGGGTTTGGCGTTGAGGGCTTCGCGCACCGCGGTGGTCATGGCCAGCCGCAGGTCCGTGTCGGTGTTGATCTTGGCTATGCCCTGGGTTACGGCCTGCTTCACGTCGTCCTCGTGGATGCCCACCGCGCCGTCGAGCTCGCCGCCCGCCGCCCGGAAGCGTTCGACCAGCTGCGCCGGCACTCCGGAAGCGCCGTGCATGACCAGAGGCGCCGGTACGCGCGCGGCGATGGCGCTGATGCGAGCGTGGTCGATGTAGGGGCGGCCCTTACCCTTGTTAGCGCCGTGCGAGGTGCCTATGGCTACCGCCAGGTAATCCGCGCCGCTCTCCTGCATGAAGCGCTCAGCTTCCTCGGGGTCCGTGAGGGTGGCCTCCTCGGCGCTGACCACCACGTGCTCCTCTATGCCGCCCAGGCGGCCGATCTCGGCCTCCACCGTCACGCCCACGGCGTGCGCGGCTTCGACCACCTTCCGCGTTTCACGCACGTTGGTGGCTTCGTCCTCGTGCGACATGTCGATCATGACGGAGGTGAACCCGAGCCGTATGGCGCGCAGGCACGACTCGAAGGAGGAGCCGTGATCCAGGTGTATGGCCACGGGCACGGTGGCGTGCCGACCGAGGTGGCGGACTACCGCCATGAGGGCGTCGCCGCCGTACTTGAGCCCGCCTTCCGACAGGGCCAGGATGACGGGGCTGCGGGTCTCCTCCGCGGCCTCGATGATGGCCTGGGTGATCTCCATGTTGTTGGTGTTGAAGGCGCCCACCCCGTACTTGCCGGCGCGGGCGGCGCTGAGGATGTCGAGTCCTGACACTAATGGCATGCGCCGAGTATACGAGAGCTAGCTGGGCGGATAGCGGTGGTCTTGACCCTAGCCCTTCGGGGCTTCGTCCTTAGGGCTAGCGTCTGCCGCTGGCTCCTGCGTGCGGGGCGGCAGCTGGGGTGTGGCGGTGCGGCCGCTCACGAAGCCAGCTACGGCCGCGACGAAGAGCGCCAGAAGCACGGTGGCGGGGTCCTGAGGGTTCAGGAAGATGAGCGCCAGGAGCAAGAGGACGGAGGACGCCACGCGACCGCCGATGGAGCGCAGGCGGTTCTGGGGTTGGTCGGCCCTGAGCGCCAGCACGTGAACCACCATGAACGTCAGTGCGAGGACGATGAAGTAGACCCAGATAGGGATGCTGGCAAGGAACGTCATTAGGCCTCCGTAAGTAGCGGTACCGCTGCGCGGGCGGTCCGGCAACTGGCCGCCACAGCGTCGTTTATGCGCCAGTTCGTCTTGTCGCGGTCGCCGACCAGGTTGCTGACCCCGCGGACCTGGTACAGGGACACTTGCAGCGCCGCCGCAACCTGCGCCACCGCGGCGCCCTCCATGGACTCGACCGCTACACCGTGCAGCGAGCGTAGCAGGCTGGCGGTCGCCGCGTCGGCGGTGACGGCTTCCGAGGTGCCGAACGGCACGGCCTTCACACCCAATTGGGCTGCGAGTGCCGTGGTGCCTGGCGCCAGCGGGAGCTGGTTGTAAAGGGCCACGCTCCGGCTGCCCACCGCGGGCAGGAGCGGGAAGCCGATGCTCTCTAAGCCCTGCCAGGTGGCCCCATGCCCCACGCCCGTGTCCACGTGCGTCTCGCTATCCGCGAGGACAGCCTCACCTAAAGCCAGGTCAGCGCCAGGGTAAGCGCCGCCTATGCCCACCAGGAGCAGCGCCCTGGGCTTAAGCGCCGTGACGGCCAGGGCCGTTAGGGCGGCCGCGTTGACCTTGCCGACGCCCGTGGCGACGGCCACCGTCGGCACGCTCTCTAGCGTCCCGCGCCGCGCTCGCCAGCCGGGCGGGAGCGCGGCCGTTACCTCGGCAGCGGTCGTGAAGTCGCCAGCGAGGGGCTCGACCTCGAACTCGGTTGCGCTGAGGAGAAGCAGGGGGGAGGGCACACCGGCCACTGCGTGGTTAGGCCGCCTGAGCGGGTAGGTCCAGCAGGGCGCGCACGAAGGCCGCGGCGTCGTAAGGCTGCAGGTCGTCCTGATGCTCGCCCACACCGATGAACTTGATGGGGATACCGAGCTCGCGGGTGATGGGGAGCAGGATGCCGCCCTTGGCCGTGCCGTCCAGCTTGGTCACCACCACGCCCGTTAGCTCCACCGCTTCGTTGAAGCGGCGCGCCTGCTCCAGGCCGTTCTGACCGGTGACGGCGTCGAGCACCAACCACGTCTCGCGCGGCTCGTTGGGGTCGGCCTTGGCTATGACCCGCTTGACCTTCTTGAGCTCCTCCATGAGGTTGTGCTTGGTGTGCAGGCGGCCAGCGGTGTCGACCATCAGCAGGTCGCGGCCCTTAGCTACGCGCTGCTGCGCGGCGTCGAACGCTACCGAGGCGGGATCGCCGCCGTTGGGACCGGTGACGGTGGGTATCCCCAGGCGTTCGCCCCACACGGCTAGTTGCGCGCTGCCCGCGGCGCGGAAGGTGTCGCCGGCGGCGAACATGACCTTGCGGCCGTGCTTCTGGTAGTAAGCGCCCAGTTTGGCGATGGTGGTGGTCTTACCCACGCCGTTCACGCCGACGATCATGATGACTTTGCCTTTGGGCTCGACCATCTTGCGTGTGACGTCGAGGTCGAAGCCCACCCGGCGCAGTTTCTGGCGCATGCGGTCGGGCTCCAGCTGATCCAGGAGCGCCTGCTCCAGCGCCTGCACGAACGGCGTGCCGCGTTCGCGCTCCTGCTTCGCGTCGGCCACCACCGTGGCTGCCAGCTTGGCGCCCACGTCGGCGCCTATCAGGGCGAACTCGAGGTCCTCCCAGTCCATCTCCCACGCGCTGGCGGCTGGCGTGCGCGCGGTGTCGGCGCCCATGCCGCTGCGGGTGCGGCCGAGGCCCTGCCTGAGCCTGTCGAACCAGCTCATCAGGCGCCTTCGTCCCCGGCGCCGCCTTGGCTGGCGCCCCCCGCGGCCGCGTACTCGGCGCCGCGGCTCTTGCTGTGGCTGGTGCGCGCCTTGGCCTCGGCGGCCTTACGGGCGCGCTCTTCCTCGAGCGCTCTTTGCGGGTCGTCGTCCGGCAAGCCGGCGTCGATGAAGGTGAGCGCCTGACCAATGCGGCGGAGCGATTCGCGCTTGCCGAGCACCACTATGAGGTCGGTAACGCCTGGCGCCTGCGTGGTGCCCGTGAGCGCAGCCCGCAGCGGCATGAGCACTTTGCCCATGGCCACGGCCTGGTCCTGCACGTAATCGCGGAGCATGTCGTCCACGCCGTCGTAATCGAAGAACTCGAGCATGGAGAGTTCGCGCTCCACGCCTTGCAGGTGCGCCTGCCCGGCCGCGAGTTGCTTGCGCGCCGCTTCGTCGTAACGGAGCGTGTCGCGGAAGAAGTAACCGGCCTGGTCGACCAGGTCCATGAGCGTCTCGGCGCGCGGCCTTAGGACGTCTATGACGTCGAGCAGGTAATCCTCGTCGTCCCACTCGTAACCCGCGGCCTCGAAGAGGGGCGTAACGCGGTCGGCGACGTCGTCGAGGCTCAGCACGTCGCGTAGGTACTTGGTGTTGAAGAAGCGCAGCTTCTTGAGGTCGAAGATGGGACCGCCGAGCGACACGCGGTCGATGTCGAACTGCTCCGTCATGTCCGCAACGCTGAAGACCTCGCGGCCGTCGGGCATGCTCCAGCCCATGGTGGCCAGGAAGTTGAGGAGCGCCTCCGGCAGTATGCCTTGCTGCCGGTAGGAGTCCACGGAGGTGTCGAGCTTGCGCTTGCTGACCTTGCTGCGGTCGGGGTTGCGCAGGAGCGGCATGTGGATGAACTCGGGTTGCTGCCAGCCGAAGGCAGCGTAGAGCAGCACGTGGAGCGGGGTGCTGGATATCCACTCTTCAGCGCGTATGACATGCGTGACGCCCATGAGGTGATCGTCGACCACGTTCGCCAGGTGGTAGGTGGGGTAGCCGTCGCTCTTGAAGAGCACCAGGTCACGGACTTCGGTGGCGGGGATGGAGACTTCGCCCCGCAAGCGGTCCACGAAGCTGACCTCACCCTCGTCAGGGGTGTATAGCCGCACCACGTGCGGCTCGCCGGCGGCGGCGCGGCGCTCCTGTTCGTCCTTAGGCACGCTGCGGCCGCGCCCGTCGTAACCGAGCGGGCGGTTGAGGCGCTTCTGCTCGGCGCGCATGGCGTCGAGCTCCTCCGCGCTTTCGAACGCGCGGTACGCCTTACCCGCGTCCAGCAGTAGCTGCACGTGCTGACGGTAGATGTCGAGGCGTTCGCTTTGGCGGTACGGGCCGTTCTCGCCCCCGATGTCTGGTCCCTCCACGGGCTCTATGCCGAGCCACGTGAACATCTCGAGGATGCGCTGCTCGGCGCCCTCGGAGTAGCGCTGCCTGTCGGTGTCTTCTAGGCGCAGTATGAACCTGCCGCCATGATGCTTGGCGAAAACGTAGTTGAAGAGGCCAATATAGGCCGTCCCAACGTGAGGATCACCGGTAGGCGAGGGGGCTATTCGGGTGACGACTTCCATTCAAGACGCCTCCTATGCGGGCATCATAGCGTGACGAAAAGGGTGCTGAACCGCCTGCAATACGCGTGTCAGCCGAACATTCGCCACCGCTCAGGTGAACAGTGCGTAGAGGATGGTGAACGCGCCCACTGCCCACAGGTAGGGCGAGAAGGCGCGGAACTGCCCCCGCCTCAGGAGCGTGAACACGAGCTTGAGGGCCGCGTAACCGACCAGGAACGAGGCCGCGGTCATGGCCACCAAGGGCCCCATCTGGATGTCGGCGCCCAGCACCTCGTCGATCCCTATCAGCGCTACCCCGAACGAGACGACGAGGTAGAGGAGGAACGAGAGCTTCGGCGCGAGCTCCTTGTCGGCGCCGCGCGCGAGGAGGGCGGCGATGGTGGAGCCGGAGCGCGAGATCCCCGGGATGACGGCCAGGCCCTGCACGGTGCCGGCTATGAGCGCGTCCTTGAACGTGATCTGCGTGACCGTGTGCTTAGGGCCGGAGCGCGGCGCGAACCAGAGGATGAAGCCGGTGAGGATGAGCGCGATGGCCACGGGTAAGGGGCGGTTGAGTTCGTGGAACACGGAGCGCATGGTGAGGCCGATGATGGCGGTGGGGATGGAGCCCACGATGACCAGCAGCGCCAGCCGCCAACCTTCCTCCTTGCGGCCCTCGGCTGACACGAGGCCCCTAAAGAAGCCCGTGAACGCCTTGGCGACGTCCTTGAAGAGGAAGATGAAGACCGCCAGCAGCGTGCCCGTGTTGGTGGCGATGTCGACGTACAGCTCGAGGGAATCGCCCCAACCCAGGAAGTAGTTGGCCAACACGAGGTGGCCGGAGCTGCTGACCGGCAGGAACTCCGTGAGTCCCTGCACTATGCCTAAGATGACGGCTTGGATGACGCTCATCTACTGCTCCAAGTTCCAAGTAGCGGGCCGGCTAGCGCCGACCACGAGGTTGTAGGGAGGGCCAATACGAAGCGAGGCGGTGCCGGAAGACACTCGCCTCGCCAGGTAAGCGTAGGGGCGCTAGAGCGAACCCAGCGGGGCGCTCAGCGCTTGCTGTACTGCGGCGCGCGGCGGGCCTTCTTGAGGCCGTACTTCTTACGCTCCACGATGCGAGCGTCGCGCGTGAGGTGGCCCTTCTGCTTGAGCAGGGGGCGGAAGTTCGGGTCGAGCTTGAGGAGGGCGCGGGCGACGCCGAGCTTGATGGCGTCGGACTGGCCGCTGGGGCCGCCGCCCTTGACGGTGATGACGGCGTCGAAGCGGCCGGCGGTGTTGGTGTCCTTGAGAGGCTCGAGAGCCTGGACGCCCACCAGGATGCCGCGGAAGTACTCCTGGAACTCGCGACCGTTCACCGAGATGCGGCCGCTACCGGGGCGGAGGAAGACACGGGCGACGGCTTCCTTGCGCCGACCGGTTCCGTAGAACTGTTCCATCAGGCCAACTCCAACTTCTTGGGCTGCTGCGCCTCGTGCGGGTGCGCCGGGCCGGCGTACACCTTCAGGCGACGGATGAGGCGACGCCCCATGCGCGTCTTGGGCAGCATGCCCCAAACGGCGCGCTCGAGCACGCGCTCGGGGTGCTTGTCGAGCATCTCGCGGGCGGTAGTCTCACGCAGGCCGCCCTGGTAACCGGTGTAGCGCGTGTACACCTTCTGATCGAGCTTGCGCCCGCTGAAGGCCACCTTCTCGGCGTTGACCACGACTACGAAATCACCACCCGGCTGGTTGGGGGTGTAGGTGGGCTTGTGCTTGCCTTTGAGTACCGAAGCGATCTGTGTCGCGAGGCGACCCACGGTCTGACCTTCTGCGTCTATAACGACCCAGTCGTTCGTGGTCTCCTTCGGAAAGTAAGTCTTCACGGTTGTCACGTCCTAGCGGATAACTGATTCAAGGCTCTGCCGTTCTGATCGGGGCGGCAAAGTTGAAGCCAAACGCTAATCTAGCACGTTCCCAGGCCGCTTGTACAGGGCGAGCTACGTGCAGGCGTGCATCGGTGCCGCGCCACCCGCTGCGGCGCACCTGCTTATCTGCTCCCGTATCTGCTCCCGACTCGCGGGA
>JBBAFX010000113.1:0-7636 GCA_041655195.1 Trueperaceae bacterium | reverse complement strand
ATAGTGGGCATCGTCAGCATGCTGCTTCTTAGCTTCACTGGCGGCATAGCCGCCATGGGCAACACCATCTTCCCGGCGGAGTCTTTGGCTGACGGCATACGCGCCGACTTCGATCCCGGTTCGCACCCGCTCATCAGGCTGCGCGCCCTGCACCCGCTCATAGCCGTCACCGTAGGCGTTTACCTGTTCGTGTCGCTGGCTTTCGCGTGGAACATCAAGCCCGTCGCTGCCGCCAAGCGCCTGGCGCAGGGCCTGCTCGGCGTTTACATCCTGCAGATGCTGATCGGGGTCGTCAACCTGGCGTTCCTCGCGCCCATCCCCCTTCAACTGCTTCATCTCGGAGTAGCCGTGGCGTCGTTCGCGCTCCTAAGCGCGCTCGGTGTCTCGCTGCTCGGAGGCGCAGCCGCGGCCCGGGAGCGCACGCCGCAGGCTGCTGAACCCGCTGTTGGCGCCAACCTGGAGAAGATCTGACCGTGACCGAAAGCGCAACACCTATAGCCGCACCCGAACAGACCCCGCCGAGGAAGGCCACCTGGCGCGATTACCTGATCCTGACCAAGCCGAAGGTCATCTCGCTCCTGCTGGTCACCACAGCAGGCGCCATGTTCGTGGCGGCGCGCGGTATGCCCGACCTGCTGGTGCTCTTGGGCACCATGATTGGCGGTTACTTGTCCGCGGGCGCGGCGGGCGTGTACAACATGATCTACGACCGCGACATCGACGTGTTCATGAAGCGCACCGCCAAGCGGCCCATGGTCACGCAGGTGGTCTCCACCCGCAACGCCGTCATCTTCGCGGTCACGCTCACCATCCTCTCGTTCGTGGTCATCTGGGCCACCAGCAACCTGCTGGCCGCGCTGCTCTCGTGGGCGGGCATCGCCTTCTACGTGCTCATCTACACCATGTGGCTCAAGCGCAGTACCTGGCAGAACATCGTCATCGGCGGCGCCGCCGGCAGCATCCCGCCGCTGGTGGGCTGGGCGGCCGTAACCGGCGACCTGAGCGTGCTGGCCTGGATCCTCTTCGGTGTCATCTTCGTGTGGACGCCGGTGCACTTCTGGGCGCTGGCCCTGATGGTGAAGTCGCAGTACGCCAGCGTGAACGTGCCCATGGCGCCATCGGTCATAGGCGAGAAGGCCACGGTCATGCAGATGGTCATGTACACCTTCCTGACCATCTTCCTCACCATCCTGCCGTTCTTCCTGCACGAGTTCTCGTTCGCTTACTTCATAGCCGTGGTGGCCCTGAACGTGGTGCTGTCCCTGCGCATGTGGCGGGTCTACAAGCTCGCGCGCGAGGGCGCCACCATCGACCGCGTGGCCGCGCTGCCGCTCTACAAGTACTCCATGAGCTACCTGGCGCTCCTCTTCCTCGTCATGTCGCTCGACCGGGCGTTCTTCTGAGGCTGGGCCCGCGCCACTAACCATGAAGGCGCGCTCCCCACTGCTCACCCCCAAGTGGATCGCCGGCCACCTGCTGGCGCTGGCGCTGGTGGTGGCGTTCGTCAACTTCGGCTTCTGGCAGCTCAGGCGCCTCGAGCAGGCGCGCAGTCGCAACGAGATCATCGAGGCGCGTAGCGCCACGCCGCCGCAGGGGCTAGGCACCGTGCTGCCGCTGGGGGAGGACATGGAGTACCTCCCCGTGGTCGTAACGGGCGCTTACTCTCCCGAGAACGAGGTGCTCCTGCGCGGCCGCAGCACGGGCGGCGGGCCCGGCTTCCATGTACTGACGCCGCTTGTGCTAGACGCCTCCGCCGGGGAACTGGCCGGCAAGGCCGTGCTGGTGGAGCGCGGCTGGGTGCCGTACGACATGGATCAGGTGCCCGTAACCGCGGCGCTGCCGCCAGGTGGCGCGGTGCGCGTGGAGGGTGAGGTGTACCCGCCGCAGGTGCCGCCTACGGGCCCCCTGGCGGGGATGGCGGCGCGCGACCCAGCCGAGGGGGTACTGACGCAGTCGTTCTACGTGGACGTGGCGCGCCTGCAGCCGCAGATGCCGTTCGAACTGGTGCCCGCCTACCTGAAGCTGAGGATGCAGACGCCGCCCACACCGGGCGCACTACCCTCAGCGTTACCGCCGGAGCAGCACGACCTGGGACCGCATCTCGGTTACGCCATCCAGTGGTTCTCGTTCGCCATCATCGGTGTGGCGGGTTATTTCTTCCTGCTGCGCTCCGTGCTCAGGCCGCGCTCAGGGCTCGAGCCACCTTCAGAGCTCAAGCCGCGCTCAACGCCTCCTCAAGCGTCTTGAGCAGGCTCCGGAACGGCGCGATGAACTTCTCCACGCCTTCCGTCTCCAGCGTCGCCACTACCGAGTCCAGGTCCACCCCCACGCCGCTCAGGGCCGTGAGCAGCGCGGCCGCGTCGTCGGCGCCCTCCAGCACCGTGTCGGCTGCCGGCTGACCGTGGTCGCGGTACGCGCCGATCGTCTCGAGCGGCAGGGTGTTTATGGTGTCCTGCCCGATGAGGGGCTCCACGTACTTCAGGTCGGGGTAGGTGGGGTCCTTGGTGCTGGTGGAGGCCCACAGCAGCCGCTGCGGCTTGGCGCCGGCGGCGGCGAGCTTAGCGAAGCGCTCACTCCCGAACTCGCTTAGGTAGATCTGGTAGGCGCGCTTGGCGCTGGCAACAGCGGCGGTGCCGCGCAGCTGCGCCGCGCCGCTGGCCTGCGGGCCGCCGTTGTCGGCCACGCGGTCAAGCACGGGGTCGATCATGACGTCTATGCGGCTCAGGAAGAAGCTCGCTACCGAAGCCACGCGGCTCACGTCCTTACCGGCCGCCAGGCGCTCCTCCAAGCCGGCCAGGTAGGCGTGCACGACC
Organism: Trueperaceae bacterium; assembly: GCA_041655195.1. Classification (GTDB taxonomy): domain Bacteria; phylum Deinococcota; class Deinococci; order Deinococcales; family Trueperaceae; genus JAAYYF01. Next base: position 4,823 of record JBBAFX010000113.1, on the reverse strand, counting down.
TGCTGGTAGCGCTCCAGCCCGAAGAGCAGCGTCACGTTCACGTTCACGCCGGCGGCTATCAGGCGCCGGATGGCGGGCACACCCGCTTCAGTGGCGGGCACCTTGATGAACACGTTGGGGCGCGCCAGGCGCTCCCACAGGTGCAGGCCCTCAGCCACGGTGCCTTCCTCGTCGTGCGCCAGTTCCGGTGAGACCTCAAGCGACACGTAGCCGTGCTCGCCGTCCGAGGCGTCGAACATGGGGCGGAACAGGTCGGCGGCGTCCTGGATGTCGGTCACCACCAACGTCTCGTAGGTGGCTAAGGCGTCGTGACCCTGCTTGGCGTGCTCGCGTATGGCCGCGTCGTAGTCCTGGCTGTTGGCTATGGCCTTCTGGAAGATGGCGGGGTTGGAGGTCACCCCGCGCAGGCCGTCCTCGTCGATCAGCTTCTGCAACTGACCTTCGTGTATCCAGGAGCGCCTTATCTCATCCAAGTAGATGGACTGACCGAACTGGTGGAGCTTGATGAGCGGGTTCATGCGTACCTCCTGTAGGCGCCGGTGGGCGAGCTCAGGCGCGGCTGCGCTCGATACCGGTGGCGAAGAGCTGGTTGCCGCGCGCCTCGAGCTGCACGCGCGGGAGCGGGATGACAGCGGGGCCGCTCACGGCGCGGCCGCCCTGCTGCGGGTCGAAGACGCTTAGGTGACAGGCGCACGTGAGTGCGGGGCTGCGCGTCTGGTAGTTGAAGCCCAAGTTTATGGCGTCGAGGTCCTGGTTGAGGCTCACTATGCAGTGCTGGTGGGTGCAGATGCGGCTGAAGGCCGCCAGGTAGGCGCTGGCCACGTTCAGGCCCGTGTCTAGCGCTATGCCGCCGGCTATGGGGCCGGGCAGGCGCACGGCCACGGCGGGGGTGGGGTGCTCCCCGGGCGCGCCGGCTGGCACCTCGAAGGTGACCGAGTCCCACACCTCCCCGAACGCGGTCAGGCTGCCGATGAGGGTCTCGGGCCTAGCGTCGAAGTCGGGGTGCTCGTCTACCTCGAACTTGCGGAAGTGCACGCGGATGGCCTCGTAAAGCCCGTAGCCTCCGCCCGCCGCGGCGGCTATGACGGGTACCCGCCAGAGCCACTGCACCAACTTGCGGCGCTGCTCGTCGACCTCGCCGCGGTCAGCGTCCAGACTGGCTTCGGCGGCCTCCGGGGGCGCCTCTGGGGTCTGAGCTGATTCCGGCGGAGCGTCTTCCATAACAGGCAGAGTAGACCTTACTGCGTGGCGAGCACGTCGGTCACGTACGCCACCACAGCATCCAGTTGCTCGGGTGTCAGTTCTGCCATGAAGGCGGGCATGAGACCGCGCCCGAAGCGCACGGCGTCCGCCACGTTGGCTTGGTTGGCGGCGCGGGCGTTGCCCACTAGGCGCGTGCCGGTGCCGCCCTCGCCGGTGGGCCCGTGGCACTCGGCGCACGTGGCCACGAACACTTGGCGCCCCACCAGTAGGTCTATGGCGTCGCCGCTACCTTCGTCGCCAGCTTCTGCACCGTCAACGCGCGCCCGGGCGGCGGCCATGAGGTCAACGGCGTCGCCCGCGTTGGCCTCGCCCACCATGGCCACGAACGTCTCGTACGCCACCGCGGCGCCTTCCCAGACGCCGAGCTGTAGGTAAGCGTCGGCCAGGGCGCGCACGCTGCCAGGCTCGAGGTTCTCGAGGCCACCAGCGGACACGGCGGCGCGCTCGAGCGTACCGACCGCGTCGTCGGCTCTGCCCGCCTGGAAGAGGAGCTGACCGGTGCGGGAGAGGGCCACGGGGTCCATGGGGTCGAACTCGGTGAGGATCAGGAAGTAGCTCTCGACCGCGCGCTGCTGTTCGCCGGCAATCCAGTAAAGGTCCGCCAGCTCGAGGAGCCCTTCCTTGCTGGGGTCGGCCTGCACCCGTTCGGTCAGGGGTAGCGCTTGGCTGAGGAGCTGCAGGCGCTGCTCCACGTAAGGTTCCGGCATTTCGGCCAGGGCGAGGAAGTCGGTGTAGGCGTCCTGGGCGGTGGGGAGGTCGTTTATGGCCCACGACACCTCGCCCAGCAGGAAGAGGGTGTCGATGTCGTTGGGGTCCGCGGTGCGCGCCAGGTTGAGCCAGCTCTGCGCTTCGGTCAGGTCGCGCTGCAGGTAGATGATCGCCAGGCGCTGGTAGATGCCGGCGGGGGCGGGTTCGTCGGAGTTGACGGCGCGCATGTAGGTGGCTTCGGCCTCGTTGACCATCTGGAGGCCCAGGTAGGTATCGCCTAGCGCCAGCAGGTTGGTGACGCTCGGGTCCGCCTCCACCGCGCGCTGCTGCGTTTGCAGGCGCATGGCGGCGTCCATGTCGGTGGTGGTGATGGTGGCGTCCTCGCCTATGCGCGGCAGCACGAAGCCGGGCACGATGGCGCCGATGGCCACCATGAGCCCCAGCACGATCACGGCGCCGTACGGTGCGCGCCGCTTGGGGGTAGCGGCCCCGTCGGCCGCAGGAGCAGACGTGCGGCGCTCCCGGCGCCCCGCCAGTTGCTGCTCGCGTGCCTCCATGCTGGCCAGCACCTTGGCGGCTTTGGCCTCGTAGCGGTCGTGGAGCTGCTGGCGCCGCTCCAGGGGGAGGTCCTCACGAGCGTCCAGCTCGCGGATGGCGCGGAAGAGCGCGTCCTTCTCCTCGCCAAGGTCCACGAGGACGGGATCGCGGTCGTCCGGTAGGGGGTCCGACTGGCCGGGTGCCAGCAGCGGCACAACAACGTAAAGGAAGGCGATCAGCGCGAGCGCGCCGATGAGGATGCCGGTCAACATCAGTCAGGTCCACCTGTTCTGGGTTCTTCTCTGCTGGGCTCTTCTGCGCGGCTGCGCGTGATGCCAAGCTGGCTCCGCACCCGAGCTAGCTCCTCGGGAGTGGCCTCGATGGTCTTGCGGGAGTTGGCCAGCCACCGCCGCGCCAGTAACGCCACCACGGCCACGGCCACCACCCCGACTATGATCGGCAGGAACCAGGCCACCAGGTGGATGCCGCGCTTGGGCGGGTCCAACAGGATCCAGTCGCCGTAACGGGTTTGGAAGTACGCCAGGATCTCGGTTTCGCTGCGACCCGCTACCAACTGATCCTGGATGATCTCGCGCATCTGCTGCGCGATGGGGGCGCTGGAGTCGGAGACGCTCTCGGAGACGCAGCTGGGGCAGCGCAGCTGGCGCGCGATCTCGAACACGCGCGTCTCGAGTTGCACTTCCTGTGCCAGCGCCGCGGCGCCTAGGAGCAGTAGCGCAACAACGGCCAGTAGGGGGCGTAGCCAGTGGGTCCTGCGGGTAACGCTGCTCACTGAAGCATGGCCCTCAGTTGTTCGTCCATGACCTCGGGAGTGACGGGCCCGATGTGCTTGAGGAGCACGCGGCCGTTACGGTCCACGAAGAACGTTTCGGGCACGCCGTAGAGGCCCCAGTCGATGCTGATGTCGCTGTTGGGGTCGTAACCGTTGGGGAAGGTGAGGCCGAACTGGGACAGGAAGGTGCGGCCGTCCTCGGCGTAACGGTCGCGGTTCTGGGTATGGATGCCCACGAACAGCACGCCGCTGTCCTCGTACTGGCGCCAGTACTCCTGCAGGATGGGCGCCTCCTGGTAGCAGGGCAGGCACCACGAGGCCCAGAAGTTGACCACCATGGGTGTGCCAGCGTACTCGCTGAAGTCGAAGGTGGGGCCGTACTCGGGGTGGTAGCGGTCGTAGAGGCCCATTTGGAAGCCCGGCGCCATCTCGCCGAGCAGGACGGACTCGATGTCCTTGTCGGGAGCGCCGCGCAGGAGCCCGAAGACGAACAGCGCGCCCAGGGCTGCCACGGCGATAAGTGGCAGGAGCAGACGCTGGAGCTTCACGCGGAGGCGCCCTCCTCGCGTGCGGCCCCGCTACCCACGGACGCCCTGACGGGGACGGTGCGGGCGCTCCCGCTGAGCGAGTAGAGGGTGCCGAGCGCCAGGATGAAGCCGCCGATCCAGATCCAGGTGACGAGCGGGCTCTTGACCACGCGCAGCACTGCGAAGGTGGTGGTGGGCGTGACGGTGCTGTTGAGGTTCAGGTAGAGGTCGTGCCACGGGGTGTACATGACGGCGGGGGTGGGCACAGCGCGCCTGTCGCCGAACTGGTTGAGGCGCGGCCGCATGGTGCGGATGAGCTGACCGTCGCGGCTGACCTCTATGACCACGCCGGCGCTGATGCGCTGCGCGGTGCGCTCCATGTAGCGGTCCACGGCGGTGAGGGTGTAGCCCTCGAACACTACGCTCTCGCCGAAATCGATCCGCACCTGCTGGTCCACGCGGTAACCGGCGCTGAAAGCCACACCGATGGCGATGATCACCACGCCGAAGTGCGTGATCATGCTGCCCACGCGGCGGCGGCTCTCGTGCGCGTAAGAGCGCAGCACTTGCAGTGCGGGCCGGCGCGCCAAGCGCAGGCGCGGCATGAGTGCGCCGGAGAGGAGCAGCCCTAAGCTGACGACGTTGTAGCCCGCCAGCGCCACGGTGAGGGCGGGGTAAACCTTATGAACACCGAACAGCACAGCCAGTCCACCCGCCACCACGAAGCCGGCGCCGAGCCAGAGCAGGTTGTGCTTGAGGCGCTGCTGTTCGGCGCGGCGCCACGGCAGCAGCGGTCCGATGCCCATGAGGAGCAGCACCAGCATCCAGAGCGGCAGCGTGACCTGATCGAAGAACGGCGCGCCGATGGTGACCTTGTCGCCGGAGATGGCCTCCACCAGGAGCGGGAAGAGCGTGCCGAGCAGTACGGCGAAGGTTAGCGCCACGAAGAGGATGTTGACGCCCAGGAAGCTGCCTTCGCGGCTGACGATGGAGTC